>CAMVGI010000232.1 GCA_947166955.1 uncultured Clostridia bacterium
TTGGTAGCGCGCCTGCTTTGGGAGCAGGAGGCCCAGGGTTCGAATCCCTGCACTCCGACCAACGGCGGGATCGGGCAGGCACGGCGCACGGGCCTGCCTGTTTCCTTGTATGAGAAAGCGGGGTGAGCGGACGATGGTGGCGGCACAGACGAAGGATTTGACGACCGGCGACGTCCGCGGCGCGATTTTGCGCTTCGCCGCGCCGATCTTCCTCAGCCAGCTTTTCCAGCAGCTCTACAACTCTGTCGATTCGCTGATCGTCGGCAACTATCTCGGCAAGCAGGCGCTCGCGGCGGTCAGCTCGTCCGGCTCGCTTATTTTCATGATGGTCGGCTTTTTTGCCGGCATCGCCGTCGGCGCGGGCGTGGTGATCTCGCGTTACTTCGGCGCGAAGGAGCGGGAAAAGACGCTGCTCGCCATCCACACGAGCGTTGCGTTCGGCTTGTGCGCGGGTGTGTTCCTGACCGTGTTCGGCGTGGCGATGACGCCGACGATCCTGCGCTGGATGGGGACCGCGCCGGACGTGATCGACCGCTCCGTGCTCTATTTCCGCGTGTATTTCTACGGCGGCGTTCCGCTTGTGATGTATAACATGCTCACGGGCATCATGCGCGCGCTCGGCGACAGTCGCCGTCCGCTCTATTACCTGATCTTCTCCTCGCTTTTGAACGTGGGGCTCGATCTGCTGTTCGTGGCGAAACTCGGCATGGGCGTGGACGCCGCCGCCGCGGCGACCGCCATCGCGCAGGGGGCGAGCATGCTGCTGTGCTGCCGCGCGCTCATGAACAAAAACGCGGAGGTGCGCGTGGAGTGGCGGCAGATCCGCTTCGATCCGGACATCCTGCGCGAGATCGTGCGCAACGGTATTCCGGCGGGCGTGCAGAACTCTGTCATCTCGATCGCGAACGTGCTGGTACAGACGAACATCAACTCCTTCGGTTCGGACGCCATGGCGGCCTGCGGCAGCTATGCGAAGCTGGAGGGCTTCTGCTTTTTGCCCGTGACGAGCTTCGCTATGGCGCTGACCACCGTCATCAGCCAAAACCTCGGCGCGAAGCGCTACGACCGCGCAAAGCAGACCGCGCGCTTCGGTATCGCGACCTGCCTTGTGATGGCGGAGATCATCGGCCTCTCCATCGCGTACTTTGCGCCGCACCTCATCCGGCTGTTCAACAGCGACCCCACCGTGGTCGCCATCGGCGCGCGGCAATGCCGGACGGAACTGCCGTTTTTCTTTCTGCTTTCGTTTTCCCACTGCATCGCGGGCATCTGCCGCGGGGCGGGAAAATCGAAGGTGCCGATGCTCGTGATGCTCTCGACCTGGTGCGTGTTCCGCATCACGTATCTGACGGTCGCGATGCGCCTGCGGCACGAGATACAGCTGCTCTTTTTCGCCTATCCGATCACCTGGTCGCTCAGCTCCGTCATCTTCTTGATCTACTACCTCAAAAGCGATTGGATCCACGGTTTCGACCGGTAAAGGGACGTCCCCGCGGGGACGCTCCCTTTTTTTGCACGCGCCGACAGGGAAAAATCGGAGAAAAACGCGGCGAATTCTTGAAAACGCGCGCCAGATATGCTACAATACATCTACTTATAGGCATTCGAGACTTCGACCGCCTTTCCGGACCGAAGTGCGTCAGGGGCGCAAATGCGCCCGATAAGGGGAACAAACGGTATGAACAAGGCTTGCGGAAAACGGCAAAGTGAATATGGCTTTACGCTGGCGGAGCTGCTGCTCGTGGTCATGATCATCGTGATCATCGGCGCCGTCGGCACTACGGCTGTCCTTCGCGCGCAAAAGAGCATGGAGCAGCTCAAGTTCGACCGCATCGCCGAGAACCTTTACAACGCGGCGCAGAACCAGCTTTCCCAGCGCTCGCTGATGTATGGCGGCAATACCGGCGCGATCGTGCCCATCGCCGCGCCGGGCGAGGAACCGGTGGCGAATTACGAGGTGAACGGGCACAGGCTCTACTGTGTGTCGTCCGACGACAAGGCGCTGGCCTCGCGCATTTTGCCGGAGAACAGCTTCGGGCTCGGTACGCGCGGCGGCAGCTGGATCGTGGAATATGAGCCGGAGACGTACACGGTGTATTCCGTGTTTTACTCGGACCTCAGCCAGAGCGAACTGAAAGACGCCTATGCGAACAAGAACACGGAGCTGCGTGCGGACGCGGAGACGCGGCGCGTTGCGAGCGACGGCCGCATCGGCTACTATTCCGGAGATCTTGCGGATGCTGTGACCAAGCGCGTGGGCAGACTCAGCCTGTCCTTTGAGATCGAAAACGGCGAGGAGCTTGCCGTGGTCGTCCAATGCAAATCCGTGGATCTGAGCCTGTTTGCGCAGAAGCACGTCAGCCTTACCGTTGACGTGCAGAACGAAGCGGGCACGAACGTCAGGCGATGGACGCGCAGCGTCAGGGTCAACGATATTATGCCGACACGCATCGTTTTGGACAGCATGGAGAGCGGAAAGAGTTTTCGCGACCAGCTGTGCGGCGGCGGAACCGCCGATTGGCAGATCGTCCGCGGAGACGGCCTGATCCCGGGCGAGCGGATTAAGGTAAACGTGACGGCGACCAGCCCGGACGGCGCGTTTCTGGAGGCCAAGGCGTCCGGCGAAGCGAACAGCCTGTTCGCGGACCCCTCCGCCGTGTCGGGGAATGTTTATTACGCGCGCGTCGCCTGCGGACGGCATCTGCAGAACCTGAACACCGCCACGTCCGGATTCGACGCGGCGGCGTTTGGCGCGTCCGCCGTGGAGGCCGAGCAGACCGCAGACATCGACTTCGGCCCGAATTCCGATTGGCGCGAGGCGTACGGCGACGGGCGGAACTTCGTTCCCATTGTGAACGACAAACTGACGAGATTTGTCAGCCATTTCTGCGCGATCCGCTATCTTACGGTCAACGCGCAGGGAGACGCGGGTCTGTTCGCGTCGTTCGGCGGAACGGGACTCAAGCAGATCGTGCTGGAGGACCCCGTCGTTCGGGGTACGGGCAGCGTCGGCGGTCTCGCGGGCACTGTTACGGGCGCGGCGACGGTCGATTCCTGCCGCGTATATATGACCAGCGAGCGCATCGGCGAAGAAAAGACCGCCGGACGCGGGACGGCGGCGGACGTGAATTGGATGACCGGCGGCGCGTTGGCAGGCGGCCTTGTCGGTCGCGCGCAGGGTGAGTTGACGATTCAAAACAGCTTCGCCGCGACCGTCGTCAAGGGCGGCGCTTTTGCGGGCGGCCTTGTCGGCAGCGCGGAGACGCTGAAGGTAAGCGGCTCCTATGCCGACTGCTATGTCGGCGCGCAGACGCTTGGCGGCCTTGCCGGCTCGTGCGGGGCGGCGAGCGAATTTACGACCTGCTACAGCGCGGGCTTTGCGCTGGATCCGGCGAGCGGAAAGACGGCGGCGGGCTTTGTCCCCTCGCCCGCGGCGCTGAGCAACTGCTATTCGGTGTTCTGCTTTGACGACCCGATGAAAGCCGACGAGACGGGTTTCCCTGCGGCGGCGCCCGATATGACGAAGTTTGATTTGACCGACGGCGGTGCGGAGACGAACGCCTACGCGGGTCTGAGCGGCGGCGAGCTGAGCAATAAGGTGAAGC
>CAMVGI010000233.1 GCA_947166955.1 uncultured Clostridia bacterium
GTTCGCGGTGCTCGAAAACCGCCGCGAGGCGATCGCCTATGCGCTGGACCATGCCGCCGCGGGCGACGTGGTCGTGCTTGCGGGCAAGGGCCATGAGCCGTATCAGATCGTCGGGACCCGCTCTTATCCGCTCGATGAGCGGGACGTTGTGTGCGAATACCTTGAACGAAGGAGAAAACAAGATGAAAACAGCGATTGCATGCCTCGTGAGCTTTGCCGTGTCGGCGCTTGTGGGGAAGTACCTGATCCCGTGGCTGCGGAAGCTCAAGGCGGGACAGGAGATCCGTGAGGACGGCCCCACGTGGCATAATTCCAAGGCGGGTACGCCGACGATGGGCGGCCTCATGTTCATCTGCGGCGTCTTCGCCGCGATCCTTGCCGTCGGCATCCCTGGCATGAAGAACGGCGATTTCAAGCATCTCTACATTTTTGCCTTCGCGCTGATCTTCGGCGTGATCGGTTTTCTGGACGATTATGAGAAGGTCGTCCATCATCGAAACCTCGGATTGACGGCGCTTCAGAAGTTCGCGCTGCAGCTTGCGGCGGCGGTGGCGTTTTTGTCGCTGATGCGCTATGAGGGCGCGCTCACGCCGAACGTTTACGTGCCGTTTTGGAACACGCAGTTTGTCATGAGCTGGCCGCTCTACATGGTTTTCGCGGCGTTCGTCATCGTCGGCACGGTCAACGCCGTGAACATTACCGACGGCATCGACGGACTTGCCGGCAGCGTGACCGTTCCGGTGGGGCTGTTCTTCGCGGTGGTTGCGGCGTGGCGGCCCGGATTCGAGCAGCTCGGCGTCTATTCCGGCGCGCTGGTGGGCGGCCTGCTCGGCTTTCTCATCTACAATTTCCACCCCGCGAAGGTGTTCATGGGCGATACGGGTTCGCTGTTCCTCGGCGGGACGGTGGCGGCGCTGGCGTTTGCCTACGACATGCCGCTCGTGCTGATCCCCGTCGGCTTCGTTTACATCTGCGAGACGATGTCGGATATTTTGCAGGTGAGCTACTTCAAGCTCACGCACGGCAAGCGCCTTTTCAAGATGGCGCCGCTGCACCATCACTTCGAGCTGTGCGGCTGGAGCGAGGTGAAGCTCGTCGCGGTCTTCGCAACGGTGAGCGCGCTGTGCTGCTTCGCGGCCGCGCTGGGCGTGATGGGACGATACAAGATCTGAACGCTTACGGATTTCGCGCCCGCGGGCGCGAAACGGGCCGAAGCGCTTTTCCGGGGCGAAGCCTCGTTTGAAGTCTGCGAAGGGGGGGAGGGCACATGACCAAGGAAGAACGCGAGCTGCGCGCACAGCAGCGGGCGCGGCAGCGCGCCATCGAAAACGCCGCGAAGGAAGCCGGACGCGGCCCGCTGGACGTGCCGTTCCTCCTGCTGACGCTGCTGCTCACGGGCGTGGGGCTCATCATGCTCTTTTCCGCGAGCTTTCCCATGGCGTACTACGAAACGGGCAATCCCGCGTACTATCTGATCCGGCAGGGCGTCTTCGCGGCGATCGGCCTCGTGGCGATGTTCTTGATCGGACGCATCAATTATGAGCGCTACCGCGTGGCGGGCAAGTACGTGCTCGGCCTCTCCATCTTCCTGCTCATCGCCGTGCTGGTGCCCGGCGTCGGCATCACGGTCAACCACGCGACGCGCTGGCTCGGCTTCGGCGAGACGTTCCGATTCCAGCCGTCCGAGATCGCAAAGATCGGCGTGATTTTGTTCTTTGCCGACAGCATTTCCAAGAAAAAGGACCGCATGGAAACGTTTCGCGACGGTATCCTGCCCTATGCGGTCATCCTCGGCGTGATCGCGTTCCTCATGTATAAGGAGCCGCATCTTTCGGGCATGGTGCTGATTCTCGGCATCGGCGCGACGATGCTGTTCGTCGGCGGCATTCGCCTCTACTGGGTGGGCGCCGGCGCGGGCGTCGCCGCGGTGGGTATCTGGGCGTATCTTTCGGGCAAGATCAGCTACAACGCCTCGCGCATCGCGATCTGGCGCGACCCGCTCAATTCCGACCCGAACCTGATGCGCGACGCGGGCTATCAGATGCGCCAGAGCCTGCTTGCCATCGGCTCGGGCGGGCTGCTCGGCGTGGGGCTGGGACAGAGCCGCCAGAAGTTCATGTACCTTCCCGAACGCCACAACGACTTCATCTTCGCCGTCATTTGCGAGGAGCTGGGACTGATCGGCGCGACGCTTATCATGGCGCTGTTCGCCCTGCTCATCATCCGCGGCTACTGGATCGCCCTGCACGCGCGCGACCGCTTCGGCGCGCTGCTTGCCGTGGGCGTGACGACGCAGGTGGCGCTGCAGGTGTTTTTGAACATCGCGGTGGTTTCCAACCTCATTCCGAACACGGGCATTTCGCTTCCGTTTTTCAGCTACGGCGGCACGGCGCTCGTCATTCAGCTCGCGGAGATGGGCTTTGTGCTGAGCGTATCGCGGCAGATGCCGCCCTCATAGGAGGCATGATATGAGAGTCATCTTTACCTGCGGCGGTACGGCGGGACACGTCAACCCCGCGCTCGCGCTCGCCGGCTATATGCGGGAGAAAGACCCGTCGACGGAGATCTTGTTCGTCGGCGCGGAGCGCGGTTTGGAGCGCGATCTGATCGCGCACACGGAGTATCCGTTCCGCTCGGTCAACATCTCCTCGTTCCACCGCTCGCTCAAGCCGAAGGAGGTCCGCCATAATCTCATTTCGGTGAAAAATCTGCTCCACGCGAGAAGCGAGGCGAACGCCATCCTCGATGACTTCCGCCCCGACCTGATCGTCGGCACGGGCGGCTACGCGAGCTATCCCATCGTGCGCTACGGCGCGAAACGCGGCATTCCGGCGGCGGTGCACGAGTCGAACATCGTGCCGGGGCTTACCACGCGCGAGCTGGAACCGTACGCGAAGCGCATCATGGTCGGCTTCGAGGACTGCCGCGTCCACTACAGGCACCCCGACAAGGTGGTCGTCACCGGAACGCCGGTGCGCGGCGACTTTTTCACGCAGACGAAGCAGGAGGCGAAGCGCAAGCTCGGCGTAGACGACGGCAGGCCGCTGATCGTTTCGTTCTGGGGGAGCCTCGGCGCGGGCGCGATGAACCGGATGATGGCGGAATTTCTGTCGCTGGAAGCGGCGCACGAGCCGTTTCACCACATCCACGGCGTCGGCACGATCTCGTGGAAGTCGATGCAGGAGGAACTGAAAGCGCGCGGCGTCGAGCTTTCCGAGCATCCGAGTCTCGACGTGCGCGAGTACATTTACGATATGGCGGACGTGATGCGCGCCGCCGACCTCGTCCTCTCACGCGCGGGCGCGTCGACTATCGCGGAACTGACGGCACTGGGCGTTCCGGCGATTCTGGTTCCCTCGCCCAACGTGACGAACCACCATCAGGAGAAGAACGCGAACGTCCTCGGCGACCACGGCGCGGCGCTGGTGCTCGCGCAGGAGGGCCTGGACGGGAAAGGGCTTTTCACCGCCGCGTCGGACATCCTCCGCAGCGAGGAAAAACGCGCGGAGATGGAAGCCAATATGGCTTCGCTCGGCGTGCGCGACGCGACCGAACGCATCTATGAGACCGTAACGAGC
>CAMVGI010000234.1 GCA_947166955.1 uncultured Clostridia bacterium
GGCGGCACGCACCTCGCGGGCGTGCTGCTGGGCAATATGCTGGAGGAGGAGATGTCGCTCTACCCGTCGCCGACGATCACGCTGGAGGCGTTCGCGTTCTCGGTGTCGCTCGGCGTTCTGTTCGGTATGTATCCCGCAATCAAAGCGTCCGGCCTGCAGCCGGTGGTTGCGCTTCGCGCGGAATGAGGAGGTTTCTGATGAAAAAGAGAGTTTTCGCGGCGCTGCTCGCGCTCGCGCTGTCAATGTCGCTGCTGCCCGCTCCGGCGTTTGCGCTGGACGGGGGCTTTTCCGACGTGTCGGACGCCAACGTCGCGCGCAACGTCGAGGTACTGCGGCTCATGGGCGTCGTCAGCGGCGACGGGAACGGCACGTTCCGCCCGTACAGCCATCTGACCCGCGCGGAGTTCTGCAAGATGTCGGTGGAACTGCAAGGAAAGGGCGATCAGGTCGTCCGTTTCCGCAGCCGCACGATCTTTCCGGACGTGCGCGCGACGCATTGGGCGGCGGGGTATATCAACTATGCGACCACGCCTCCCAACGAGAAGGAAAAAGCGCTGATGCACGGTTTCCCGGACGGGAAATTCCTGCCGGACAAGGACATCAGCTATGCCGAGGCGGTCACGGTGCTCATGCGCGTGCTCGGCTACGGCGATACGGACGTCGGCGCGGTCTGGCCGCAGGGCTATCTTGACCTTGCCTCGGCAAAGAAGCTGACGAACGGCCTTTCGATCTCCGCAGATACGGCGATCACGCGCGCGCAGGCGGCAAAGCTTTTTGTCAACGCGCTCAGCGCGAACGGCTCCGACAGCAGCACGCTGACGATCAAGCTCGGCGAGAAGGAGACGACGCTCCTGTCCGTCGATCTCGCCAAGGGCGTGATGCGCACGGCGGACGGCTCCAATCCGGTCATGGTCAATCCGACGACGACCACGCTGCTGCGCGGCGTTCGCGGCTATGTGGTGCTCAACGGAAAGGGCAAGGCGCTGACGTTCCTGCCGTCCGGCGACATGGCCGGCAGCGCGGGCGGCGTGATTGCGGGCGCGTCGGGCGACGCCGCGGTCGTCGTGGCGACGGACGGTTCGACCGCGGGCTTTGACGCGCTGGCCGACGGCAAGACCAATTACGTGATCTACCGCAACGGGTCGCGGGTGAACTCCCGCGCGCTCAAAAAGTACGACGTGGCGACATATTCCGCCGCGAACAACGCGATCCTTGTGTGCAACACCCGCGTGCAGGCGTATTATGAAAGCTGCACGCCGTCCCCGAGCGAGCCTGTGATCATCGAGACGCTGAACGGGACGAAGCTCAACGTGCTTTCCACGGCGAAGCAGGGGCTCAGCGAGTTCAAGCCCGGGGATCAGTTCGTGCTGCTGCTGACCGCCGACGGTCAGGTCGCGGGCGCGGTCAAGCCCGGCACGTCCGGCGCGGCGGCAAACGCGATGGGCTATGTGGACAAGGACGGCAAGGCGATTTTGTTCTGCGGCGCAAGCATGCTCGACCTCAACGTTTCCGACGGCGATAAGAAGGGGCAGGTCGTGAGCATCGGGCAGCTGCGGGCAAAGGAGGTCAATCTCACCGCGCAGACCAGCGAGGCGAACGGGGCGCTCGACCTTACGACGAACACGCTCGGCACATGGAAGCTGGCGGAGAATGTGCTGGCGCTTCAGGACGGCGTGCTGACGAGCCTTCCCGCGCTCGGCGTGTCCCGCCTGGAGGCGGGGAGCATCGCCTATGCCCGTCGCAACGACGCGAACGAGATCGACCTCATCGTGCTTGGCAAGGCGAAGACGAACATGCTCTACGGCAGGGCGATTTTGGAAGTGCTGACCAGACAGTGGGAGTATTATAGCGGAGAAGGCCCCTACGCGCCGCATCAGGACGGGGTGAACGGTCATATCGTTTCCGGCGAATGGGAGTGGTATCCCGGCTACGGCTATGACGCGCCGCATGAGCGGGCGGACGGCACGAAGACCGGCCATTATATCGAGGGCTACACGGTTGCCATCGACGAGGGAAGCGGAAAAGCGGGCGAAAAATTCAATGTTCCGCAGAACTATGTGCGCGACATTTACACCGGTGATTTTGTCGCGGTGCAGCTCAGCGACAGAGAAGGTTCGCCTGTTGACGGCGGCGGGTCGGCAAAGTACATCTTAAAGCTTGAGAAGATGACCAAGTCCACGGCGGTGTCCAAGGCGTCGTGGGTCGGCAAGGAGGTCGCGACGGCGAACGGCGTCACCTACAGCATCCCGAAGGACATCCCCTGCTGGAACGCCGACAGCAAGACGTGGTTCAAGGACCTTGACGCCGCGTTCGACTACGGCGGGACGATGTACTTCTACATTGCCGACAACGCGGTGCGCGTGATCGAGGTTCAGGGATAACAAAATGTAATAACCTATTGCAATTTCGGGAAACATCGCGTATAATGCCCTTAAAAGGAGGGAATTTGCTATGGAAATGGATCCCACTTTCGCGGAAGCGATGCTGGACGAAGTGCAAAGCATGCTTGAGGAGATGTACGAGCTGGCCGAGCGCGCCTCGCAGGACGACTGCACAGACGAGGAACGCGACCGTCTGCAGGGGCGTCTTACGGCTCTGCGCGAGCGCATCGACGAAACGGTCGACGCCTACGGTGCGTTGAGCGTTTACCGCGACGCGCTGCTCGCCGCGTGGAAAGCGGCGGACGACATCGTAACGTCTCTCCGCTCCTGATGGTTATTTGATCAAAAAAACTCCCCGCCGTAAGGCGGGGAGTTTTTTGCTCATTCCTTGATCTTGTAGGGCATATCGAGCGGGTTTTTACGCTCCATCTTGTCGTAATGCTTGGCGAGGAACGGCTCGACCACATAGAACAGCAGCTTGCCGTCGAGGTCGAAGTAGAACACGGCGAAGAGGACGGCGTAAATCACCGCAAGGACGCCGAAGAGCTTCTTGATGACGCGCCAAAGCAGGCAGCCGCCGCACTTTTTCGCGTTTCTTTTTTTACTGCACTTGCACATTTTCCTTGCTCCTCCTTACCAGCCCATGCTGTCGTCGAACTCAAGCAACGACGGATCGAGCGGTTCTTCGTGCATGACGGTCGTCATGTAGTCGTTGATGATGCGGCGGATCTCGCCGCGCGAAACCGTGCGCTTGTCGGGCAGCGCGTGCGGCATCCAGATCGCGTGGATGTTGCGCTTGCGGAACTCGTCTTCAAACAGGCCGACGACGCCCTGCATGCCCTTGCACTGGAGCTGGTCGTACATCATGACCATGTCGCAGTTGAACTTTTCCATGTTCTCCCAGAGTTCGAAGATGTGCTGCAGTCCGCCTACAGCCATTCTTCTCATCGGAGCCCACTCGTGATATTTCGCGATATCCATCAGGCAGTTCTCGTAAGTGTCTGTCCTGATATCGAGGTCGAACATCAGCGAGTCCATGTTGATGATGGTGTTGAGGCCCCAGCAGTTGTAAGCCCATGTGCACCATGCTGAGTAGTACAGCGGAGCGCATGACCATGCGATGACTCTGTGTCTTGTCATAGGGAAGGTGTTGATGTCTTCATTCACGCACTTCTCCATGATCTTTC
>CAMVGI010000235.1 GCA_947166955.1 uncultured Clostridia bacterium
TTCGGCGTGCCGTAGCGCGACGTGGCGGCGAAATAGCCCGTGACCTGATAGCCCCACGACGCGTCGAAGGGGTACTCGGTGACCGGCATCAGCTCGACGCAGTTGTAGCCGAGGTCGGCGACGTACTCGCTCAGCTCGTCCGCAAGCGAGCGGTAGTCGTAGAACGCGCCGTCCGGACGTCTGCGCCACGAGCCGAGATGCACCTCGTAGATGTTGAGCGGATGGTCGTAGACCTCGTTGTTCCGGCGGTTTTTCATCCATTTCGCGTCGTGCCAAGCGTAGCCGCGGATGTCGTAGAGCTTGCTCGCGGTGCCGGGGCGCGTTTCGGCGTGATAGGCGTACGGGTCCGCCTTGAGCGTCACCTCGCCCTTCGGGCCGGTGACGGCGAACTTATAGGCGTCGTACTCGGCAAGTCCCGGAATGAACGTCTCCCACATATCCTGGTCGTTGCGCCGCATCGGATGCGCCCCACGGTCCCATGAGCAGAAGTCTCCGACGACCGACACCGCCTGCGCGTTCGGCGCCCACGTGCGGAAGACCCAGCCGGCCTTGCCGTCGCGCTTCGCCGGATGCGCGCCGAAGTAGGTGTAAGCGTCATACAGGTTGCCGCCGTAGAACGCCATCGAGTCGAGCTGCGTCATATCGCCCATGTGAATCTCCCCCTACTGTATTATTGTCGTTACGGTTTTATTCCGGCTTGGCCCGGACGGCGGTGCCGCCGTCCGAAAGCAGCCATGTATTCCCGATTGCCGCGCAAGCGGCGAGGGAATACGGCGATCATTCAGGCTTGGCCTGGACAGCGGTGCCGCCATCCAAGGTCAATCCAAAGTCGCGCTCGACGCTCGAAAGGTCGCGGTTGAGCATGGATTCCATCACGCGGATGTCCGCGTCCACGTCCATCGCCTCGCTGCGGTACAGCTCGTCGAGCTGCTTTTCGAAGTTCTCCAGCAGCGTGTCCATGATGGACTCGATGCGCTCCTTCGCCTGACGAAGATTCTCGCCCTCGATGCCCGCCTCCTCGAACTGCGTGTAGGTGTCGAGCAGCTTGAGCGTCGTTGGCAGGTAGTAATCGAAAAACGTCGAAGCCTGCTTCTGCTTTTCGGGGTGCGCTTCGACCTCCTTGAAAATCTTGCCCGCGATCTCCTCCATGCGGTCGAGCTTCTCGGAGAACACAGGGTCGGGGATGCGGTCGTTCGCCTCGCGGATGGCGCGCAGCGCGCCGGAATAGCCCTCGGTCGCCTCCTTCGGCGTGAGGTTCTCCGACTTCGTGCGCTCTTGCAGATAGCGCTGGTAGGCGTCCGCGCTGCGGAACAGTATCCCGTGCCCCGCGTCGTAGAACGCGCCGGTGCCGAACATCTTCTTTTGCAGCATGTACTCGACGTCCGACTCCACCACGCTCGCCTTTTTGCCGGTGATCATCACCAGCTCGTCGAGCTTGACGTAGTCGCGTTCGCCCATGAACGCCTTGTAGCGCTCGATGCGCCCGCGGCGTCTTTGCATCTTGCGCCCGTAGAAGAACGTGGTCGCGCCGCCGGCAACGAAGCCGAGCGTCGTGAACATTCCGGACCAGTCCGCAAGCTTAAAGCCGTAGCTGAACAGGTCGCCGATCTCCGAAGCGAAGCCGAGGCCGAACGCCGCCATGACCGCAAGCCCGACGATCTGCAGGATCTTCGCGGTCTTGTTCGTGTCGCTCGGCGACTTTGTGACCTTCTTCGCCGCGTTGCTGACGGTCTCGCGCGTCGCGGTGCGCTGCTCCGTGCGGCGCACGCCGGAGGTGCGCTCGGTGGTCGTCGTCCGCGTCGTCGTATAGGTCGAGCGGCGCACCGGGCGGCGCTTTTCGTCGCTGAGCTTGCTGATGAGCATGATAATGCCGATCGGCCACAGGCCGAACGCGAACATCAATCCGATCAGCACCCAGCCGCTCCAATCCGTCTTTTCCGTTTTGCGCGGGGTATATTGATAACGGTCGGCAGACCCGTTCTGCGTTCCGCCCGCGCGGAACGACCCCGTTGTTTCGTCGTACTTCCACTCTTCGCTCATTTCGGCTCCTTCTTGCCCCATTGGGTCAGCTTGGTTTTGTTTCCGTGTTCGTCCACGAGATAGGTGTTGTCGAGCTGCGCTTTTAAGCTTCCCGTCACGGCGTTGACGTATTCCTGCCGCAGCGCCGCGCGCTCGATCTTCTCCTCGTCCGTCAGCCCCCCCGGCGTTTTCGCCTTGCGGGCCAGCTCGTTGATGCGGTCGATCTTCTTTTGTTCCATACGCTTTTCTTCCCTACAAATAGCGATGTATCACAATCGCCGTTCTTCCTTTTTTGCTCAGGCCGCCGACTTCCCTCAGCTCAAACTTGCCCGCTCCGCGCGCGGAAACGACGTCTCCCTCGCGCACAGGCGCGTCCGGCTTCGTCGTCTCGCGGTGGTTGAGCTGCACGCGCCCCGAGGCGATCAGCTCCGCCGCCTTCGCGCGGCTCATGGAAAAGCCCGTCGCCGTCACCGCGTCGAGCCGCAGCGTCGCAACCGTGTCGCGCAGTTCCTTTACCTTCTGCTCCGGCACCGCCAGCTCGTCCAGAGCGATGCGCTCCGCGGACAGCTTTGCGCGTCCCGCGCTTCGCCACTCCCGCAGCAGATACTCCGCGACGTCGGCGCAGACAAGCACGTCCGCCGAGCCGTCCGAGACGAGAATATCGCCGATCTTGCCGCGCACAAGGCCGAGCGCCGTCAGGCTCCCGAGCAGATCGCGGTGCGTCGGCGCGTCCTCCGCGCGCCATCGCGCGCGCAGCGCCGCGAGGCATTCCGCTTCGTCCGGCGTTTCCTGCCAATCGGGCAAAAAGCAGAGCATCCGCCGCTCGGCGCGCGCATATCCGCCCGCAAACGCCCAGCCGTCGTGATATTTCGCGGCATGGAGCAGCTCCTCCGCGCCGCGCGCCTCGGACGGACTCAGGAAATCCGTGTGCGCGGGGACGTTCCGGGCGCGGCACGCCTCGCATTTATCCAATACGTGCGCCAGCAGCACGCGCTCCTCCGCGTCGTGCGCGGCGCGGTCGAGCAGGGTCTTTCTGTCCATCGTTCTCGTCTCGCAGCCACACATAATCTTCCATCAATAAGAATAGCACAAGCGCCATGGTTATGCAAGGCAAAAAAGCACGACCCGCATTTGCGGGCCGTGCTTCGACGGTTTATGCGTTATTTGACGCGGATGATGCAGGTGATCGACGCGTCGCCCACCTTCGCGGTGACGTGCGCGGTCCCCGTGCTGATCGGTTCAAGCTTGCCGTCGGACGAAACCTTGACCACGGCGGGCTTGTCGCTTATCCACGACGAAACCGGCACGTCCGTGCCCGTGACCGTCAGCGTAATCGGATCGCCGCCGATGCGCACCGTGCAGTCGGGATAGCCCGTGCCCGGGTCCTTTTGCAGCTTTGTGCCGTAGTTGGTCTTGACCGAAAGCGCGGACGCGTCCACATGCGCGTTGGAATTTGCCGGCGTACTCGGCGTTGTGGGCGCGCTCGGCGTTGTCGGCGTAGCGGGCGTGGACGGCGCACTCGGCGCCGTCGGCGCGGTCGA
>CAMVGI010000236.1 GCA_947166955.1 uncultured Clostridia bacterium
AATTGCTGATCTGCATGGTATGGTACACCTTGACGCCGCTGTCCTCGAAGGTAATCGCGTGGCCGCCGACGCAGCTTACAAGGCATTGACCGACGAGCAGAAGGGTTACATCACCGTCGGCGACGTCGCCAACTATAATGAATTGGTGGAACGCTTGACGAAGCTGACGCCGGATACCACGGCGGAGACCATCACGGGCAGCACCGCGACGGGCGATGAAGTTAAGCTGAGCGCCGAGGAAATCAAGGAAGCGGCGGACGAAAACGGCAGTCTTGCCGTCGAGACCGCCACGTTGGACGCTCTGGCCGAAACCGGCGAAGACGTCGTCGTATCCGTCACCGAGAACGAGGACGGCACTGTGACGGTCGATGTGACCGTGGACGGCGAGACCATCGATGCGGACGTCAAGGTCGAGCTGCCCGCTACGGGCGAGGGTCAGGTGCTGGTAATCGTCCATCCCGACGGCACGGAAGAGATCATCAAGAAGTCTCTCGTTGAGGACGGCACGGTTTATGCCGAGCTTCCCGCGGGTGCGACGGTGAAGGTCATCGACAACGCCGTGAGCTTTACCGATGTTGCGGACAGCGCATGGTACGCCGATGAGGTGGAGTTCGCTTCCAGCCACGGCCTGTTCCAGGGTGTGGGGAACAACAAGTTCGCTCCTGCAGCGCCCATGACCCGCGCGATGCTGGCAACGGTGCTGTATCGCCTGGAAGATGCCGTAGCGACTGGAGCGAATCCGTTTGCTGACGTTGCGGACGGAACGTGGTATACTGAAGCTGTGATCTGGGCCAGCGCGGAAGGCATTGTTCAGGGTACGGGCAAGGGCTTTGAGCCCAACGAGAACATCACACGCGAGCAGATCGCCACGATGCTGTACCGCTATGCGAAGACCATCGGTCTGGACGTCAGCGGCAGCGCCGCGCTGGACAAGTTCAGCGACGGCGACAAGACCTCGAGCTGGGCAAAAGACGCCATGCAGTGGGCCGTCAGCGTCGGGCTCTTCCAGGGCGACGACGTCGGCACGCTGAGACCGCAGGGCGACGCCACCCGCGCAGAGGTTGCAGCGCTGTTGATGCGCATGGTAAAACTCATCGTCAAATAAACCAATTATCCTCTTGCGTGAGGAAAACAACCAAAGAGGGGCGCGCCATAGCGGTGCGTCCCTCGATGGAGTTTTTTCTCAGAACGGAGCGCCGGATCCTTTCCCGTCCGACGCTGCGTCTTGAGAAAAAAGTTTAGAGTTTAGGGGGAAATCTGATATGAAAAAACGATTTTTAGCATTGCTGTTGGTGATCGCACTTGCGCTGACGCTTGCACCGTGCGCCTTTGCCACGGTGAGCAGCAGTACGATCAACAGTGCCGTCACGGGGACGGCAAAGTACGTTTACACCACGACGCCCAGCCCGCAGGTGGGCTCCATCGGCGGCGAATGGGCCGTGCTGGGTCTTGCCCGCAGCGGCTACAGTGTCCCGGAGAAGTATTATCAGGACTATTACGCCCGCGTGGAGCAGTACGTCAAGGACTGCAAAGGTGTCCTCCACGACAAGAAGTACACCGAGTACTCCCGCGTCATCGTGGCGCTGTCCTCGCTTGGCCTTGACGCGCGAAGTGTCGGCGGTTACGACCTCACAAAGCCCCTCGGCGACTACGACAAAACCATCTGGCAGGGACTGAACGGCCCCATCTGGGCACTCATCGCGCTGGACAGCCGGAACTATCCCGAACCGACAAGCGGCATCCGTCAGAAGTACATCGACCGCATCCTGGCCTGCCAGCTTGACGACGGCGGCTGGAGTCTCTTCGGCGGCACGCAGTATGAAACTGAGGCGTACAGCGTATCCGACCCGGATATCACGGGCATGGCACTGCAGGCGCTGGCAAAGTATCAGAGCCAGAGTGCCGTTGCGACAGCTATTTCCGAGGCACTGGACTGCATGAGCAAGAAGCAGCAGAGCGACGGCGGCTTTTCTTCCATGGGCGACAGCAACGCCGAGAGCATCGTGCAGATGATCGTGGCACTGTGCGAGCTGGGTATCTCCGTGAATGATTCGCGCTTTGTGAAGAACGGCGTTTCCCTGCTGGATGCGCTCATGGCGTTCCGTCAGTCGGACGGAGGCTTCCAGCACACGAGCTCCGGTTCCGGAAACAATCAGATGACCGCCGAGCAGGGATTATACGCCCTCGTTGCCGTGCAGCGGGCACAAAACGGCAAAAACAGCCTGTATCGCATGGGAGACGCGACGAAAATCACGATCCCCACGGCGTCGGGCGGCGCCGGACTTCCCGGAAAGCACGCGGACGTGAAGCAGGTACCTGTCACGGCGGCGGGAACGACGTTCACGGATGTGAAAAACCACGCGAACAAGGCGGCCATCGAGGCCCTCGCAGCGCGGCAGATCATCAACGGCGTCGGCAACGGAAAGTTTGAGCCTGACCGGAGTATGACGCGCGCTGAATTCGCCACGATCACGGTAAAGGCGCTTGGCCTTACCCCGAAAGCGAATAACAGCTTTACGGACGTCAAAAGCACGGATTGGTTTGCCTCCTTCGTGGGGACTGCGAATACCTACGGCATCGTCAACGGCATAGGCGGCGGCAAATTCAACCCTGGCGGCACCATTACCCGTCAGGAGGCGGCAACCATGGTTGCAAGAGCCGCAAAGCTCTGCGGCATGAATACGGATTATTCTACCGCCGCGGCGCGGGACGTGCTTTCGCAGTTTGGAGACTATACCAAGACCGCCGATTGGGCACGCTCTTCTCTGGCGTTCTGCTACGATAACGGCATTCTTGACAACAGCGCGCTGAATATCAACCCCACTGCGTACATCAAGCGCTGCGAGATCGCGCAGATGCTGTATAACATGCTGAGCAAGGCAAATCTGCTGTAAGGTGACGGTATGTGGTGGAAAAAGAACAAATGGCGCGTGATCGTGCCGATTCTCCTGCTGGCCCTGGCTGCTTTCCTGTTTTGGTACGGCGGCGGCGCGCCGGGAATGCAGGGCTGGAAGGTGACGAAGCCAAGCGCCGCACCGACCTCCGCGATCGAGGAGCGGCCCGGCGGGGCAGAGGGCACGCTATCCGTGGAGGAAAAGCTGGCTGAGGCCGCAAAGCTGGCCGGCAACACGGACAAGGAGCAGGGAGATGCAGGCTACAGCGCTCTACAGGGCATGCAGCTTGATCCGGAAACAGGCCTCGACCGATACGGAACCAGCGCCGTCCCCGAGGGGAAACCCGTGCCCGTAGAGCCGGAAAGCGTGGAGATTACTGACGTTGAACACACTTGCACGATCTCCATCTCCTGCGCCACGATCCTGGACAATATGGGCTGGCTTGATCCGGAGAAGACCGAGCTGGTTCCCGAGGATGGCTGGATCCTGAAGCCCATCGAAGTCACGTTCTATGAGGGCGAAAGCGTGTTCAATGTCCTTCTGCGCACCTGCAAGCAGCAGGGCATTCATATGGAATTTGTCAACACGCCCATGTATAACTCGGCGTACATCGAGGGCATCCACAATCTCTATGAGTTCGACTGCGGACAACTCTCCGGCTGGATC
>CAMVGI010000237.1 GCA_947166955.1 uncultured Clostridia bacterium
CCTGGTCATCGAGCGTCTTGTTCTCCACCGTCACGTCGCCGAAGCTCGCGTCATGGAACGTGGTCGTGCCCTCGTGCGGGATGCGCTGGCGGACGACATAGGGCGCGCCCGAAGCGATGCGCGCTTTTGCCTCGTCGAGCGTGAGGCTGCGGCAGGGGTCGTCCGCGCGGTCGAATTCGCCGGAATCCTCGGCGGGCTCCGCCTTCTCGCAGAAGCAGTAATAGGCGTGGCCGCGCTCGCAGAGAAGCTCGGCGTATCTGCCGTAGGTGTCCCGCCGCTCGGACTGAATGTACGGGGCGACGGGGCCGCCGACGTCGGGGCCTTCGTCGTGGGAAAGGCCGCATTCCTCCATCGTGCGGTAAATGACGTCGGTCGCGCCCTCGACGAGACGGCCCTGATCGGTGTCCTCGATGCGCAGAATGAACGTGCCCCGCTCGTGGCGGGCAATGAGGTAGGTATAGAGCGCCGTGCGCAGGTTGCCGACGTGCATGTAGCCCGTGGGCGAGGGGGCGAAGCGCGTGCGCGCCTTGCCGTGAGGGATCTTGCGCTCCATCATGTCAAAGTATTCCATATCCATAGGGTCGACCTCCCGAAAAATATCCAAAAATATCCTTGATAGTTTACCGTTTTAGAGCATAATTGTCAAGGTTTAGTCAAGGTTCTTGTACTTTTTGAAAAAGTGTGTTACTATCATCGTGGTTGATTACGTCCGCGTTTTTACTCTGCGCGGACGAGAGAGAAGGATATGCTATGGACGAAGTGAACAATCAGACGAAAAAACGCATTTTCAGCGGTATCCAGCCCAGCGGCGAGCTGACGCTCGGCTCCTATATGGGCGCGATCAAGAATTGGGTGGCGCTGCAGGACGAGTACGAATGCGTCTACTGCATCGTGGACATGCACGCCATCACCGTGCGCCAGGAGCCGGCCGACCTGCGCCGCCGCGCGCTCGATCAGCTCGCGCAGTATATTGCCTGCGGTCTCGACCCCAAAAAAAGCATCCTGTTCATCCAAAGCCATGTGCCGCAGCACGCGGAGCTGGGCTGGGTGCTCGGCTGCTACACGCAGTTCGGTGAGCTTTCGCGCATGACGCAGTTCAAGGACAAGTCCGCCAAGCATAAGGACAACATCACCTCCGGCCTCTTTACCTATCCGGTGCTGATGGCGGCGGACATCCTGCTCTACCAGTCCGACCTTGTCCCTGTGGGCGACGACCAGCGCCAGCACGTGGAGCTTTGCCGCGACATCGCCCAGCGGTTCAACGGCGTCTACGGCGATACGTTCCGCCTGCCGGAGGCGTTCATCCCCAAGCTCGGCGCGCGCGTGATGGGACTTGGCGATCCGACGAGCAAGATGAGCAAGTCCGATCCCGACGGCTGCATTTTCCTCATGGACAAGCCGGAGGAGATCGTGCGCAAGTTCAAGCGCGCCGTCACCGACAGCGACACCGAGAACTGCGTGCGCTTCGATCCGGCGGCGAAGCCGGGCGTGTCCAATTTGATCGAGGTTTACGCCGCCGCAACGGGCAAGGAGCGGTCGGAGATCGAGGCGCAGTTCGCCGGCCAGGGATACGGCGCGTTCAAGCCCGCCGTGGCGGACGCGGTCGTCGAGCTGTTCCGTCCCATCCGCGAGGAGGCGGAGCGCATCAAGACGGACAAGGCGTATCTGGAGTCCGTCTACAAGGAGGGTGCGGAGCACGCCTCTTATCTCGCGGAGAAGACGCTGCGCAAGGTGTACAAGAAGATCGGTTTTATTGCCAAATAAAGGGTGAGCCAAACTATGACTAGTATTCCCAGCGAGCTGCTGCTGCGGGTGGGCGAGGCGTTGCTGTGCGCGATGGTCGTGAGCTTTCTCATGTGCCCGCTCGTGAAGTCGTTTGCCTATAAGATCGGCGCGATCGACGTGCCGAAGGACAGCCGGCGCATGCACAAAAAGCCCGTGCCGCGTCTCGGCGGCCTCGCGATCTTCCTCGGTTTTCTCGTGAGCCTGCTGGTGTTCGTCCCAATCGACCGTCAGCTGCGCGGCATCCTGCTCGGCGCGGTCATCATCGTCGTGCTCGGCGTCGTGGACGATATTACGCCCCTGCGCGCCTACTTTAAGTTTTTCGTGCAGATCGCGGCGGCGCTCGTGGCGGTCTATCACGGCGTGGTCGTGAACGTGCTGTCGAACCCGAACGTGTTCAGCGACGACCCCTATTGGGCGCTGGGCTGGGCGTCGATCCCTATTACGGTGCTGTGGATCGTGGGCATTACGAACTCCGTGAATCTGATCGACGGATTGGACGGTCTTGCCAACGGCGTTTCGACCATCAGCGCGGTGACGATGCTCGTTATCGCCCTGCTCGTTTCCGAGGCGCAGACCGCGCTCATCATGGCGTCTCTTGTCGGCGCGTGCATCGGCTTCATGCCGTTCAACCGAAACCCCGCGCAGATGTTTATGGGCGACACCGGCTCGACGTTCCTCGGCTACATCCTCGCCACCATCTCCATTCAGGGATTGTTCAAGTACTACGCGGTCATTTCGTTCGCGGTGCCGTTCCTGATCCTCGGCCTTCCGATGTTCGATACGCTCTTTGCCATCGTGCGCCGTCTCGCGCACGGGCAGAACCCGATGTCGCCGGATCGCGGGCACATCCATCACCGCCTGATCGACATGGGCCTGAGCCAGAAGCAGGCGGTTGCGGCGCTCTACGTCGTGAGCAGTATCCTGGGCCTGTCCGCCGTGGTGCTTACGACCAGCGGCGCGATGCGTGCGATGCTGTTTCTCGTTGCGGTGGCGGTTGTGGCGTTTCTTGCCTCGCGCGTCATTTTCCCGCGTGAGATCGCGGAGACCAAACAGAAAAAGGCGAAAGAGGAGCATAAAAAACCGGACTTCGACGTGCCGCTCGACGATATGCCCGAGCAGGAGGGCGCGGAGGAGATGGACCTGCATCCCGCGGTCAATGCCGACGGACATGAGATCGAACTGCACCCCGCGGTCGACGCAGACCGCTTCGAGAGCGGGGCAGCGGGAAAAACGGAGGAGAGCGGAGAACAAAATGGATAAGCTGCGCATCATGAGCGTTTTCGGCACGCGGCCGGAGGCCATCAAGATGGCACCGCTCGTCACGGAGCTGAGCGCGCGTCCCGATATCGAGAGCCTGTGCTGCGTGACCGCGCAGCACCGTGAGATGCTGGACTCTGTTATGGACGTTTTCCACCTCACGGCGAACTGCGACCTCGATATTATGACCCCGCGCCAGACGCTCTCGACCATCACGAGCAAGTGCCTGGTCGGTATGGACGGCGCGATCGAGAGTCTCAAACCGGACATGATCCTTGTCCACGGCGATACGTCCACGACCTTTGCGGGCGCTCTTTCGGCGTTCTATCATCAGGTGCGCGTGGGCCACGTCGAGGCGGGACTGCGTACTTACGACAAGTATTCGCCCTATCCCGAGGAGATGAACCGCAAACTCGTCACCCAAATCGCCGACCTCTATTTCTGCCCCACGCGCACGAATCGGGACAATCTTGCCCGCGAGGGCGTGACGGACAACGTGTTCGTGACGGGG
>CAMVGI010000238.1 GCA_947166955.1 uncultured Clostridia bacterium
GGTAGAGTGTAAACGGGAGGCAGAGAAAATAGACCGTCTTTTTCAGCCACTCTGCCTCAAAGACGCGGGTGCGGGATTCCTTTTCATATTTCTCCATGATCTCCGCGCCCTTGTCGGCGTCCGGCGGAAGCGCGTCCGCCGGTGCCGAAACGGTTTTCTTGTCAATGTCGGACACCTGTCAGATTCCCCCTTACTGTGATGATCTCCCCCCGTATCCTGCTGGCGTCCGGCAGGCTGCGGAAGTCAAATACCTCTTCTCCGTTGAGGGTAAGCCCCTTCATATAGGTTGCGGACGTGATCCAAGAAAAGTGCGGGAAGACGCTGTTGATATCCTCCATCCACACCAGCCCGTCCGCAACGCGCGTCGGTACGTCCATCTCTGCGGGAATACCCGCGCCATAGCCCGCCACGGCGATGGCGTCGAGGTTGAACGCCCCATCCTCCCGCACGGTATAAAACTCGTACCACGGGATATGTTCAAACGAGTGCTCGATCTCCAGCCGGAGCTTGTCGCCCGTCCGGACCGGAACGGAGAAGACGACCGTCTCCCGGTCGCGGTCATAGAGTTGGAACACCTTGCCCGCAGGCGCAAAAACCGCCCACCAGACAAAGCCGCCCAGCAGAGCGAGCGCGAGCGCGCAGAGCATCATGCGTTGCTTTTTCGTCATCATTCCGCAAAGAAAACGCCGAAGCCGCGGGAGACTGTGTCGTCTCCCGCGCGGCTTCAAGGTTTGTTGTTACTTGATGTAGCCGTTGTCCTTCCAGAACGCCTCTGCGCCGGGGTGCAGCGGGAGCTGGATGTCGTCGACGCCGAAGGTGATGTCGATGTTCTTATCCGCGGCGTTGTGGGAGGCCTTGATGGTGGAGATGTTGGCGAAGATGCCCTCCAGCATATCATAGACCATCTTGTCGCTCAGATCCTTGCGCACAAGCATGATGTTGTAGACGAAGACGCCCTCGACGTCCTCCTTGTTGTTGTAGGTGCCCGCCGGAATGACGGACTTGGCGTAGTACGGATACTCGCTGACAAGCTTGTCGCGTCCGGCGCCGTCGATGGGAACGATCACCATGTCGTACTGGACGCCGAGCTCCATGACCGTCGCGTTGGGAAGGCCCGAGGTCACGAACACCGCGTCGCACTGGCCGTTCTTCATCTGGTCGATGGCTTCGCCGTATGCGAGGTAGTCAGGGGTGATGTCGTCGTAGGTGATGCCGTAGGCGGCCAGGATCATGCGGGCGTTGATCTCCACGCCGGAGTTGGCAGCGCCCACGCCCACGCGCTTGCCCTTGAGGTCGTTGACGCTCTTGATGCCGGTGTTGGCGGTGGTGACCAGCTGCACGTAGTTGGGCCAGAGGCGCATGAGGGCGCGCAGATCGGAAGCGGGCTCCTTGCCCTCGTAGGCGCCGGAGGCGGTGTAGGCCTGCATGACGGCGTCCTGCATGGCGATGGCGATCTCGCAGTCGCCGTTGAGGATGTTCTGGATGTTCTGGCCGGTGGCGTTGGTCGCCTCGGCGGAGGTTTGGTAGCCGTAATCCTGAAGCGCGGTGGCAAACGCGCCGCCGATCGGGAAGTAGATGCCGGAGGTCGGACCGGTACCGACGGTGATGAACTCATTCTTGCGCTCGGCGTCGGTCAGGCCCTTGACCTCGGAACCGGCCGCGGGAGCAGCGGGAGTTGCGGGCGTACCGGACGCGGCGGGTGCGGTGGGCGCCGACGCGGGTGCGGAGGCCTTTTCGCCGCACGCGGCGAGGGCGAGCACCATGCAAAGCGCCAGGATCAAAGCAGTCAGTCGTTTCATTGTTTTTCCCCTTCCAAATCCATATATTTTCTACAAAAAACGACAAAGGCGCCCATCTGGGTATAGCAAACCCAAATGAACGCCTTTGTCCATCACCTGCATTATAAAAGATGGCGCGGCGTTTGTCAACAGCAGACTTTTTCAAAAAAGGTATTGACATCGTGTCAAAATATGATATGAGAGTATCAGGACCAGATCGCCGACGCACCGGCGCGCTCGCTCGAAAAGCGGACGCTGATGCTCAAGCTGCCGGCGGTCAACCTCTGCGGCATGGAGGAAAACAGCCGATTGGAAAGGAGAACAGCATTATGGCAAAGAAGATTTTGGTAGCGTATTTCAGCGCGAGCGGCACGACCAAGCGCGCGGCGGAGCACATCGCGTCCGTCGCAGGGGCGGAGCTCTTCGAGATCGCCCCCGTGCAGCCCTACACCAAGGCGGACCTCGACTGGATGGACAAGCACAGCCGCAGCAGCGTCGAGATGAACGACCGCTCCTCCCGCCCCGCGATCGCGAAGAAGCTCGACAACATGGCGGACTACGACGTGATCGCCGTGGGCTTCCCGATCTGGTGGTACCGCGAGCCGAGCATCATCGACACGTTCATGGAGAGCTATGATTTCAGCGGCAAGGCCGTGACCTGCTTTGCCACCTCCGGCGGCAGCGGCCTCGGCGACAGCGCGAAAAACCTGCAAGCGCTCGCCCCGAACGCGAAGGTCACGGACGGCAAAATGGCGAAGCGCCTGAGCGACGACGAGATCAAGAGCTGGCTCGGCAGCCTGTGAGAAGCAGGAGAGAAAAGACAATGAAGGTGAATGACTTTAATGAATACGTTCGTGAAAGCTTTTCCGCAGCCGGCGATATTGTCATAAGAGCCATGATGGGCGGATACCTTGTGTATCTTAACGGCAAGCTGGTCGGTGACATTTGCAATAACGAACTGTTTCTAAAGAGAACGCCGACATCGGACAGACTGCTTGCAGATTCCGAACTGCGTTATCCGTATGAAGGTTCAAAGACACTGATGCACGTATTCGACAGATTTGAGGATGCGGATTTGATTGCGGAATTACTGGAAGGCATGTATGCAGAACTGCCCGAAAAGAAGCCGAAGAAAGCCAAATGAGAGCGGTGGATTCCGGTTTGTCTCGGAAATGATGATCTTACAGGATATCGTTCGTCGGGCGATATAAAACTTTTTCACACTCTCTGCAACATTTTGCCATCCTCAGTTGTTTACAGGGCAGAAGGGCAAAACGCCCCGACAATTACTGAAAAGGATGGTACACAACAATGAAAAGAATTCTCGCTCTGGCGCTCAGCGCCACGATGGTCCTCTCCCTTGCCGCCTGCTCCGCTGCCATGGCATCGAATGATACCGCTCTTGACAACGGTTCCTCCGGCGAGTACGGTATGGCCAAGAACGACGACATCGGAGGTGGTTCCGTGCAGATCGCCAACCCCTTTGCGGACTACAAGAGCCTTGACGACGCGGCGCGCGCTGCAGGCTTCACGCTGGCCGCTCCCGAGGCCGTCGAGGGCTGGGACGGTGAAAAGGTCATTCAGGTCATGTCGGGCAACATGATCCAGATCGTCTGCCACGACGACGGCGGCGACAACCGCCTGTTCGTCCGCAAGGAAGCCGGCAGCGCCGACATCAGCGGCGATTACAACAGCTATGCCGAGGTGAAAACCGTCTCCGTGAACGGCTGCGACGTTACGACCAAGGGCAATGACGGCGCGGT
>CAMVGI010000239.1 GCA_947166955.1 uncultured Clostridia bacterium
GGCGCCTTGCCGTTGTAGGTGCCGTCGGGGATCGCGGGGGCGGCGACGGGCGCGGGCGCGACGCTCTCGCCCTTGGCGGCGGCGATGGCAAGCGCGACCGCCGCCTTCACGCCGTCGGAGGTGAACGTTGCGCCGCTCACACCGTCGATCTTCTCGCTCTGCGCGGCCTTGACCTGCTGGGCGAGCTGCTCCAGCGCGGCGCCGCCGACGGTGGGCGTCTCGTCGGCGCCCTCGATCTTCACGTCGAGGATGTTGTTCGCGTCAACGGTAAGCGCTACCTTGACCGTGCCGCCGAAGCCCTGGGCTTCGCCTTCATAGGTGCCGGGGGTGTAGATACCCGTCTCCTGGGCGGGCTGAGCGGGTTCCTTGGCCTGCTGGGCGCATCCCGTCAGGGAAGCCGCCAGCGCGGAGACCAGAAGAGCCAGCGTCAGAAGAACTGCAAAGCTTTTTTTCATGTCTCTTCCTCCGAAAAAATATCTGTCGGCCGGAGCCGACAGATATATCTTATCCATAATGCGAAAAATGTCAAGCGCGACCGTTTCCGTTACAGCCGTCCTTCGAGGCGCTTGAGCAGATACTGCGCCGTAAGCCCCGTGAAAAGCCCCGTCACCATGCCGGAAAGCAGCAGCGCGGGCAGATACATCACGACCGCCGTGGTCTGATACACGGCGATGCAGGCGAGCGTCTGACCGACGTTGTGAAACACGGCGCCGATCACGCCGCACACCCAGATCTGCTTCGGCGTCAGGATGCGCCGCAGTGGGATCATCACGAGCCAGCACAAAAGCCCGCCGGCGAGCGAGAAGATCACCGCCGACACCGCGCCCGTCACGGCGCTGCCCAGCGCGATGCGCACGAGCAGCACCATCAGCGCGTCCGCCATGCCGAAGCGGAACGCCGTATAGACCGTGATGATGTTGGCAAGCCCCAGCTTCACGCCGGGGATCGGCACCGGAGGCGGGATCTGCGCCTCGACCGTGAACAGGATGAGCGAGACCGCCGTGAGCAGCGACAGCCGCGCGATGCGTTTCGTGTCCATGCGCGCCCCCTCAGCCCGTCGAGGCGTCCGCGCCGCCCGCCGCGCCCTTGATCTCGACGGTGAGCTTGTGCGGCGCGCAGACGATGGGCAGAGGCTCGTCCGTGAGCCAGCCGCGCAGAACGCAGATGCGATCGGGACAGTTCGCGTCGCACACGCAGATGCGTCCGGGCTGGACAAGGATCTCGTTGACGCCGCCGTCGTCCGTTTCCACCGTGAAGCGGTACTCCTCCGCCACGCGGCTCAGGTCGATCTCCCGCAATACTTTGCCGTCGCGTGAGATCACGGCGACCGTCCCCTCCGCGCGCGAGGTAAACATCCGCACGGTCAGAAAAGTCAGCACGGCGGCGGCCGCCGCAAACAGCAGGATCCAGGTACGGGTCTTCATCGTGTCTTGCCGAAAGCCGTCCGCGTTCTCTTACGCGGTGACGAGCGTGCCGCTCTCGCCGGACATGGCGAGCGTCGCCTTCTCCAGTGAGCAGATGACCGCCCTGCGGCCCGGCTTGGACTTGGCGAATCTGACCGCCGCCTTCACCTTCGGCAGCATGGAGCCGGGCGCGAACTGCCCCTCGGCGGCGTACTGCTCCGCCTCGGCGACCGTCATCGTCTTAAGCTCCTTCTGGTCGGGCTTGTTGTAGTTCACGCACACGCGGTCCACCGCGGTGAGGATGAACAGGAAGTCCGCGTCCGCCGTCTCGGCGAGACACTCGGAGGCAAAGTCCTTGTCGATGACGGCGCTCACGCCCTCGTAGTCGCCCGCGCCGTTTTTCACCACGGGGATGCCGCCGCCGCCGCAGGCGACGACCACGAACCCGTCGCGCAGGAGCGCCAAAACGCTCTCCTTCTCCACGATGTCCACAGGGAGCGGCGAGGGCACGACCTTGCGCCAGCCGCGTCCCGCGTCCTCTTTATAGACGCCGTCGCCCGCCGCCATGCGCTCCTTCGCCTCGGCTTCGGAGTAGAACGAGCCGATGGGCTTGGTGGGGTTTTGGAAGGCGGGGTCCGCCTTGTCGACCTCGACCTGCGTGACGAGCGTCACGACGTTCTGCGTCAGCTTCTCCTCGCGCAGACGGCGCAAAATCGCGTTTTGCAGGTGATAGCCGATGTAGCCCTGGCTCATCGCGCCGCACTCGGGGAACGGCATCTCCGCCTTGATGACGCCGTCCGCCGCGCTGTGGCTGAGGCCGAGGTTGATCATGCCGACCTGCGGGCCGTTGCCGTGGGCGACGACGACCTCGTTGCCCTGCTTGATGAGGCCGACGATCGCCGCCGCCGCCTCCGCCACCTTTTCCCGCTGCTCCGCGGGCGTGTTGCCCAAGGCGTTGCCGCCGAGGGCCGCTACGATCTTTGCCATAATTCTCTTTCCTTTCCTGTAACGCGGCGAGCAATTCACCGCTTTTGTTTATAGCGCCGGTATTCCTCGATGTATTTTCGGAAGACCTTATCCTCCCGCTCCCGGTCTTCTCCCGCGGCCGCCGGCCAGTCCGGCATCTGCGCCTCCGCCTCGGCAAGCGCCTGAGAGAGCTTCCGGTTTTCCTCCCGCAGCGCGTCCCGCTGCTCCAGCAGCGTCGTCACCGCGCCGCAGGCGTCGACGTAATCCGCCGTCAGCTCCTCGATGCGCCCGCCCATCTGCTGCATGATGCCCACGATCTTCGACGGCCTGTTCTTGAAATACTTTCCAAGCGTGTCCCACGTGATGATGCTGACTTTCGTAAAGTTGTCGAGCGACACGGCGGTCGCCGAGCGCGGAAGTCCGCGCACCATGCCCATCTCGCCGAAACAGTCGCCCGCCTTCAGCTCCGTAAGCAGCTTTTCCTTCTTCGGCGAGCCGTAGTTCGCAATGATGCCCACGACGCCGTCCTCGACCACGTACATGCATCTTCCGATATCGCCCTCGCGAAAGATTTCCTGCCGCCGGCGGAACTCCCGCACCTCAATGCAATCTTTCTCCGTCATAAGCGTTCCCCTTTCGCTTCTCCGCCGCGCCGTCCTACACGCGCACGACGTAATCCGTCTTGCGGGGCTTGGGCTGCGGCTGCGCGCAGTCGGCGTAGCCGAGCGCCACGGACGCGACGCCCGCGAGCGTTTCGGGAAGCCCCCACTTTTTGAGCAGCTCCTTGCCCTCCGGCAGTTCGAACATCTCCTTGCAGCGGTTGATCCAGCACGAGCCGAGCCCCGCGGCATACGCCGCGTTCAGGAGGTTCGTGCAAACCGCCGCGCCGTCGAGCGTATGCGTGAGGCACTCCGCGGTCTCAAAGACCAGCAGGATCGTCGGCGCGCCGTAGTACGGATGCGCGTCCGGCGTGCCGAGCACCTTTGCGTTCAGCGCGTCCACCGCGGCGACGTATTCCGGCGTCTGCACGGCGACGATCTGCACGCCTTGCGTGCCCTTTCCGGTGGGCGCGTAGGTGCCCGCCTCGCACATGGCGTTCAGCTCCGCGTCCGTGATCTGCCGCGGCTGGAACCGCCGGATCGAACGGCGGTTTTTCAGGACCTCC
>CAMVGI010000240.1 GCA_947166955.1 uncultured Clostridia bacterium
ATTGAGATTTGAGATTTAAGATTTGAGGTTTATTGACTAATATATATTTATGAGAAAACCCGCGTTGTTTCTCCTGTCAAGAAAGAAGGACTCGCCTCACCCATACTTGTATAAATCTGCCAAAATGCCGTCGCGTCCCGTGTGCAATCTAACTGACAAGACACCTCAGCTCTTGATGGCCTTCGTCGTCCATTTTCCGCCGCGGTAGCGCAGGAAAAACACCACGCTGCGCACTGACCAGTCAAGGATGGCGTGCGCGCTCCACACACCCACGACGCCGTAACCCATGACCTTGCCGAAGATATACGCGAACAGCACGCGGCAAAGCCACATCGTCGCCATGCTCGCCGCCATGGTAAAGGTCGCGTCGCCCGCCGCGCGCAGGAACGTCGGGAACATGAACGACGGCAGCCACAGGAAGATCGACGCGATGCCGTGAATGAGCGCGACGATGATTGCAAGCCTCTCCGCCTCGGGAGAAACGTCGTAAACGCGCATGATGAGCGGCAAAAGCGCGATAATGAGAAGGTTCACGCCCGCCATGAGCGCGTAGGTCGCCTTGACGAACCGCCGCAGGTAATAGCGCGCCGCGTCGAAATCGCCCGCGCCGACGCATTGGCTCACGACCGTCATCAGGGCGAGATTCATCGCCTGCCCCGCGAAGCAGTGGAAGTTGCCAAGCGTGTTGCCGATGGCGTTTGCGACGATGGACGCCGTGCCGAAGGTGGAAATGAGACTGAAAAGGATCAGTCTTCCCAGATGGAACATGCCGTTCTCCACGCCGCTCGGGACGCCGATGTAGAAGATGTTGCGAAGCAGTCGCCCGTTCAGGCGGAACGCCTTGACGTCCGAAAGGTGCAGCGGCAGCTTTTCGTTGAAGAGCATCCCCACGATGACCGCCGCCGCGACCGTGCGCGAAACGAGCGTCGGGATGGCGACGCCCGCGACGTCCATGTGGAAGCCGACGATCAAAAGCGCGTTGCCGCCGATGTTGATGCCGTTCATCAAAAGTGAGACCTTGAGCGAAACGTCGCTGCGCTCCATTGTGCGGAAGATCGCCGCACCGCCGTTGTAGAGTGCGATGCCCGGGATGGACGCCATGACGATGGCGTAATACTTCTCCGTCGCCGCCATCACGTCCGCGTCGATGTGTCCGAAAACCGTCGTGAGCACGACGGTCTTGAACAGATAGAGCAGCGCGGTGAACGCGAGCGACGTGACGCCGAGCAGCGCGATCAGGTGCTGTCCCGCGGCGTTCGCGTTTTCCCGCTCGCGCCGTCCGATGTACTGCCCCGCGACCGCCGCGCCGCCCGCCGCCATAGCGGAGAAGATGTAGATCATCAGGTTGCTGATGGAGTCCACGAGCGACACCGCGGAGATCGCCGCGTCGCCGACGGTGGCGACCATCAGCGAATCCGCGAGACCGACGAGGATCGCCAAAAACTGCTCGGCAAGCAGCGGCGCGATCAGCGCCGCAAGCTCCCGGTCAGAAAAGCTGATTTCCTTTTTCCCCGCGATCACGGGCGTTTTAATGTTCATTCTTCACTCCAAGTATGGCAGAATTGCCTTTCCCCACGCATCAACAAGCTTTTCAAGCGTCCACGCCGCGTTCGCGGGGCTGGTCGAAGGCAGGCAAACCGCTTCGCGTCCCAGTTCGCCGCGCAGGAGCTTATTGTACCAGCGGTACGACGTGCCGCCGTTGCAGAAGATCGCGCGGACGTCCGCGCCGCGGAGGATCGGGCTCAGGTCGTTCGCGGCAACGTTGGTAATGCTCGCGTCGGACGAGCCGCTGACCTCGCAGGACGCGATCGTATCCCACAGTGCGAGGCGGTTTTGCAGCACGAGCGCGGACTTCGCCCCGACGGTCTGCGGCACGTCCGCGTCGAACAGCGCGGCGAGCACGCGCCAAAAGCGGTTTTGCGGATGGGCGTAGAAAAACTGCGCCTCGCGCGAGGCGACCGACGGAAACGAGCCGAGGATCAGCACCCGCGAGCGCGCGTCAAAAAGCGGCGGAAACGGGTGCGTCTGCGGCAAGCGCTCCATGGCGGCGGCTCCTTTCGTGGCTTTTCTCCTATTATATCGGATGCGCCCGTGTTTTTCAACGCAAGCCTTGACGGAAATGCGCAAATGTTATATGCTTTTTCCCGACAAACCGCAAAAAATAACAGGAGGTCAACCGTATGAGCATTGTTCGGGACATCAACCTTGCGCCGTCCGGCGAGAATAAAATCGAGTGGGTCAGGCGGAACTGCCCGCTGCTGCGCGGCCTTGAGAGCGATTTTCTCACCTCCAAGCCTTTCGCGGGCAAGCGCGTCGCCCTTTCCATCCATCTGGAGGCAAAAACGGCGTATCTGTGCAAAGTTTTGGCGGCGGGCGGCGCGGAGATGTACGTCACCGGCTCCAACCCTCTCTCCACGCAGGACGACGTCGCCGCCGCGCTCGCCAAGGCGGGACTGAACGTCTTCGCGTGGCACGGCGCCACGGCGGAGGAATATGACGCGCACATCACCGAAACGCTGTCCCACCACGCGAATATCATCATCGACGACGGCGGCGATCTGGTGCACATGCTGCACACGAAGCTCCAAAGCGAACTCCCCTACGTCATCGGCGGCTGCGAGGAAACGACGACGGGCATCACGAGGCTCGTCGCCATGAACAAGGCCGGCAAGCTGCGCTTCCCGATGGTGAAGGTCAACAACGCCGACTGCAAGCACCTCTTTGACAACCGCTACGGCACGGGCCAATCGGTCTGGGACGGCATCAACCGCACGACGAATCTGATCGTTGCGGGGAAGACCGTCGTGGTCGCGGGCTACGGCTGGTGCGGCAAGGGCGTCGCCATGCGCGCGAAGGGGCTGGGCGCCAAGGTCGTCGTGACGGAGGTCGACCCCATCCGCGCGATCGAGGCGGTCATGGACGGCTTCGACGTGATGCCCATGCGCGAGGCGGCGAAGCTCGGTGATTTCTTCGTCACCGTGACCGGCTGCTCCGGCGTCATCACCGAGGGCGACTTCGCGGAGATGAAGGAGGGCGCGATTTTGTGCAACGCGGGCCACTTCGACATCGAGATCGACATGAAGCGCCTGCGCGAGATCGCGAAGGAAAGCTATGAGATGCGCAACAACATCACGGCCTATACGCTCTCCGGCGGCAAACATATTTACGTGCTGGGCGAGGGCAGGCTGGTCAATCTCGCCTGCGGCGACGGGCATCCCGCGGAGATCATGGACATGAGCTTCGCCATTCAGGCGCTCTCCGCGAAATACCTCGTCGAAAACGAGGGCAAGCTGACGGAAATGCTGCTCGACGTGCCGCGGGAGGTCGACCTTGAGGTCGCAAACCGCAAACTCGACTCTCTCGGTATCCGTCTCGACACGCTGACGAGCGAGCAGCGGGCGTATCTGAACAGCTCGTCCGTCTGACAAAACGAAAAAGGCGGGAAAACATGAAAACACTGATCCAAAACGGCCTCGCCCTTCTTTGGGACGAAAGCGGCTGGCGCTATGAAAAGCTGGACATTCTCAT
>CAMVGI010000241.1 GCA_947166955.1 uncultured Clostridia bacterium
GCCGAGCAGCGTGAAGAACTCGCCCTCGCGGATGTCCAGCGAGAGGTTCGGGATGACGACGTTTTCCCCGTATTTCTTTACTGCGTTTTTGACGTTGATATTGACGCTCATATCCCTGTGTCCTTTCCTTTTTTTGACAAGAGGGCTGATCTTACGATCAGCCCTCTCATGATCTGGATTCAATGAATCAGCGCACGCGATCGCGGATCTCAGCGTATTTGGCCTGCCATTCGGTCTTGTGCTCAGCGCAGAACGGGATGTCCTCATAGACGACGTTGATCTCGCTGAACGGCTTCATATACTGATTGCCCAGCGGCAGCTTGGAGTTGACCGCGCGGGTGGTCTGGTTCGCGTAGATCTGCTGGCACTCGTCGGTGAGCAGGAAGTCGACGAACTTCTGCGCGGCGTCCTCGTGCGGAGCGCCCTTGACGATCGCCACGGCGGCGGGCAGCCACACGGCGCCCTCCTCCGGATAGACGACCGTGACGTCGGCGCCGGAGCTGAGCATGTTGATGCACGGGTCCTCATAGGAAACGCCGACCACATACTCGCCGTCCGCAACGCCCTTGTAGATCGCGGAGGAGGAGTCGAGCTGGATGCCGTCGAGCTGGGTGACGAACTTCTCGACAAACTCCCAGGCCTTGTCGTCATACGCCTTGTCGCCCATGACGAGCAGCATGTTGGTCAGCTCCGCCCACGCGGAGGAGGACTTGGTCGGGTCGCCGGAGGCGATGTGACCCTTGAGCTTGGGGTCGAGCAGGTCGGCGTAGCCCTTGATCTCAACGCCGTACTCCTTGGCGAGCGCGTTGTTGATGATCAGGCAGCCGGAGCCGGAGAGGTTGGTGTTGGTGTAGGCGTGGACCTTGCCCTGACGATAGCCCTCGTCGATCAGGGACTCGTTGGGGGAGGTGTAGTCCGCCCACAGGTCGGGATGCTGAACGTACACGCCGTAGTTCATGCCGCCCCACAGGACGTCCGCCTGAGGATTGGCCTTCTCGGCGTCGATACGCTCGACGCACTCGCCGGTACCGGCGGAGACGAGATCGACCTTGATGCCGGTGGCAGCTTCAAACGCGGGGATGACGTTGTCAACCTCGGTATCGGAGTTGGGGGAGTAGACGACCAGCGTCGTGGAGCCCTGCGGCGCGGCGGGCGTCGCCGGAGCGGCAGGCGTCGCGGTGCTGCCGGAGTTGTTTTCGGCAGGAGCGGCGGGCGCTGCGGGAGCGGGGGCGGGAGCGGGGGCGTCTCCGCCATTGGAGCAGGCGGCCAGACCCAGCACCATGACCAGGGTCAGAAGGATACAGAGCAGCTTCTTCATTTTTACGATTTCTCCTTTCAACTTACCGGGATATTTGTCCGCGGGAGCAACCCTCGGAACAGAAAAAGTATAGTCTTTTTGCCCAAAAATTGCAAGAGGGAAAAGCCGCTTTTTCAAAAAATGGTGCAAAATTTTTCGCGGGTTGAGAAAAAGCAAAACGCGTGCAAAAACGCTCTTGCAATTTGCCGAAGAAGCGCCTAAAATCGAATCGAAATCAACCGAAAGAGGGAGCGAACCGTTATGATTCATGTAGCTTACATCGGCTTCGGCGTCAGCGCGAGGGAGTATCATATCCCTTATGTGGAGAATCGCGACGACGTCAAGGTGAAGTACGTCTATCGCCGTGAGGAGGACATCCCCGTTTTCGGCGAGTACGAGCCGTTTTATCCGGAGATCACGTTTACGACGAATTTGGACGACGTGCTCGGCGATCCGGAGGTGGATCTCGTCGTCGTCAACGCGCCCGACCGTTTCCACGTGCCGTACGCCAAGCAGATCCTGAACGCGGGCAAGCATGCGCTGGTGGAAAAGCCCTTCGCACCCACGGCGGCGGAGGCGCGCGAGGTGTTTGCGCTCGCGAAGGAGAAGGGGCTTATCTGCATGCCCAACCAGAATCGCCGCTTCGACGCGGATTTTCTCGCGGTCAAGGACGTGCTCGCGAGCGGCAAGCTCGGTCAGCTCGTGCGTCTGGAGAGCCACTACGACTATTTCAAGACCAACGGCTGGTACGACCATCTCGGCACGCTTTACAACCTCGGCGTGCACACGACCGACCAAATCATCAGCCTGCTCGGCATGCCGGACGAGGTGCGCTACGACGTGCGCAGCATCCATCACCCCGGCGTGGGCGACGATTACTACGATCTGGAGTTCTTCTACGGCAACTGCAAGGCGAGCGTCAACACGAGCATGTGCGTGTCCATCGACTATCCGCGCTTCACGCTCCACGGCACCAACGGCAGCTTTACGCTTCCGCCGGTCATCCACAACTCCGGCAAGGCGAAGGTCGTCGGCCGCCACAAGGTGAGCTTCGACCCCGCGCCGGAGGACCGCTGGGGCACGCTCGTGTATTGGAAGGATGGGCAGAAGGTCACGGAGAAGGTGCCCGTCGGCTGCGCACACTACGAGCGCATCTACGATAACCTCATCGATGCGATCGAGCACGGCGCGGAGAAGATCGTCCGCGACGAGGAGGTCGTCAAGGTGCTGGAGATCCTTGAGGCGGCGACGGAGGTGGCGAAGTCGTGGAAGAAGTAAGGCTCGGCACCGTCGGCTCCGGCGTGATCGTCCACTCCATTCTCGACAACGTCGCTCGAACGGACGGCGTCCGGCTTGAAGCCGTCTATTCCCGCAGCGGGGAAAAGGGCCGCGCGCTCGCGGACGAGTACGGCTGCGGCAAGGTCTACACGGACATGGACGCGTTTCTCGCGGACGAGGAGGTCAACACGGTCTATATCGCGACGCCCAATCTTCTGCATTACGAGCAGGCGAAGCGCGCGCTGCTTGCGGGCAAGCACGTGTTGTGCGAAAAACCGTTTGTTACGCTGAGCGCGCAGGCGGCGGAGCTGGCGGCAATCGCGGAGGAAAAGGGGCTTATGCTCGCGGAGATGGCGCCGACCTCGTTTTTGCCGAACTATCAGGCGCTGCGCGAGGCGCTTTCCAGAATCGGGCGCGTCAAGCTCGTGCTCGCGAACTACAGCCAGTATTCCTCCCGCTACGATAAACTCCTTGCGGGGGAGCTGCCGAACATCTTCAACCCCGCCTACGCCGGCGGCTGCCTGATGGACATCAATTTCTACAACGTGTATCTGACCGTGGCGCTGTTCGGAAAGCCGACGGAGGCGACGTATCATGCGAATCTCTTCGATGGGAAGTACGACACCTCCGGCGTCGCACTGCTGCGTTACGACGGCTTTACCGCGTCCTGCGCGGGCGCGAAGGATACCTGGGGCGTCAACGCGTACCAGATCGAGGGCGAGCAGGGGTATCTTTACGTCAAAAACGGCAGTAACGGTGTCGCGGAGCTTCAAATCGTGACGAAGGACGCTGCGGAGACGGTCAATCTCCAAAGCGACCCCGACCGCTGGTACTACGAGGTGCGCGAGGTCACGCGCCTGCTGCGCGCGGAGGACTTTGACGCGTTCCGCGCGCGCATGGAGATTACGCAGACGGCGGTATCCGTGCTCGAACGGCTTCGCGCGAGCGCG
>CAMVGI010000242.1 GCA_947166955.1 uncultured Clostridia bacterium
AGGCAAACCTGCGCGCCTCCGGCGTACTGAAGCTGCTGCAATGATTAGACGATGATAAGCGGTCGGCTCCCACGGAGTCGGCCGCTTATTATTGCTCCTTTACGGTGCTTTGACGGCAAAGCGCCCTTTCTTTTTGCGTTCTTTACGGCGGGGCGTTCCCTCTTTTCAGCGGCTGAACGCCTCTTTGTGCCATAATGGGCAGGACGGAACAAACCGTCGCATCATAACGCGACAGAGGGGGACGCATAATGAACGAAAAGATGGAAAAGGCGCTCAAGGAGGCGCTGTTCGACGGCGAGCAGGTGCTTTGGGAGAGCGGAACGCAGCAATTTCGGCTGCTGGACGGCAAGGAGGGGCGGAAGACTCTGATACAATGGGTCCTCAGCACGGTTTTCTGCGCGGGATTTACGATCCTTCGCGTTTCGCAGGGAGCGGTTAGCATCAAGTTTTTCCTGATCATTCTGGCGGTCTACGCGCTCTTGATGCTCGCGCCCGTCGTTTCTTACCGCCAGCTTCTCGGGCTTCGCTGTTACCTGACCGGCGGGCGGGCGATCCAAATCAAAAAGGACGGCTCGGTCTACAGCATGAAGCTGGACGGCGCGCCCGCAAAGCTGTTTCCGATCGGTCCCGGCGCGGCGATCGCCATCGGCTCCGCCGTCATCGAGGAGGGCGACAAGCAGCTTCGCTGGCGCGCGCTCCATGCGCTGGAAAACGCCGGAAAATTCGACGGCTGCAACGCGTCCGGCCTTGTTTTCTACAATGTGGAGCGCGCGGAGGCGGCGATGCAGCTTTTGCAGGCGCACGCGCCGTCCGCCGGAACGGAGGCGCGGTGATGGGACAGGAGTATTCGCATCTGTTCGTCGTTCTGATGGGCATGGGCGTTACCTTTCTGGGCCTTGTCAGCATCATCTTTCTGACGCTGCTCATGGGCAGGGTCATGACGCTGCTCGACAGGCGGAAACCGCAGGCGCCGCCTCCCGCCTCCGCCGCGATCATCCCGCCCGCCGACCGCTTCGAGCCGGTGGACGGATGCAGCAACGAGGTCAAGGTCGCGATTTTGGCGGCGCTTGCCCAGCAGCCGGGGTTCCATATGGAAAACATAACGAACGTCGAGATCCGCAAAAGCAGATAATCGGAAAAGGGCGCGCCGCCGTGGAACATTCCGCGGCGACGCGCCTTTTCTTAACAGAATATTAGCGCCCGTTGTGTTATACTGCTTACGGTGGGACATGTGATGTGCCGAGGTGATACGCAGTGCGAAACGAACGAAAGCTCCCGCGCATGGCGCGCGACATTCTTTTAACGGCGGCGGCGCTTGGACTCGCGGCGGCGCTGTGTTCCGTGCTGCGCCGCTTCGACGAGGGCGACACCTATGTGGGACTGCTGTTCGTTCTGGCGGTCGCCTGCATCGCGCGCTGGACGGAGGGATACTTTTTCGGCGTGCTCGCGTCGTTCCTCGGCGTTGTGTGCGTAAACTACGTGTTCACCTACCCGTATTGGGAGTTCAACTTCACGATGACCGGCTATCCGCTGACGTTTCTGACGCTGCTCGCCGTCGCGCTGATGATCGGCACGATGACGACGCAGATCAAGCGGCAGGAGCGGGAGCGTCTGGAAAACGAGCGCGAAACGATGCGCGCAGACCTGCTGCGGGCAATGTCGCACGACATCCGCACGCCGCTCACGTCTATCGTCGGCAACACCGCCGCGCTGCTGGAGGACAAAGGAACGCTTTCCCCCGAGCAGAAGCACGGACTGCTGCGCGATGTGAACGAGGACGCCCAGTGGCTCATCCGCATGGTGGAGAACATTCTCTCCATCACGCGCATCCGCGGCGAGGGGCAGCTTTCAAAGGAATACGAGGCGGCGGAGGAGATCGCCGGCGAGGCGGCGCGCAAATTCTCCAAGCGGTTTCCCGACACGAAGGTGTCGGTCGAGGTACCGGACGAGGTGCTGCTGGTGCCGATGGACGCGACGCTCATCGAACAGGTCATCCTTAATCTGATGGAAAACGCCGCCATTCACGGATGTGCCGCGGAGATACGGCTGCGCGTGGAGCGTGTCGGCGGGGACGCGGCCTTTTCGGTCGCCGACAACGGGCGCGGCATCGAAAAGGAACGGCTCGTCACGCTCTTTGACGCTTCCCGCGCCTCCGAAAACGGCGGCCCCGACGGCAGGAAGAACATGGGTATCGGGCTTTCCGTGTGCCGCGCCATCGTCAGAGCGCACGGCGGAACGATCGCGGCAGAGAATCAGGCGGGCGGCGGCGCGCTCTTTTGTTTCCGCCTGCCGTTGAAGGAGGCGCCCCATGCAGATCAGGGATAAGGTGCTCATCATAGAGGACGAGCAGCGCATCAGCAATTTTATCGCAACGATTTTGGAGACCAACGGCTACGACACGCTTACCGCGTTGAGCGGCGCTTCGGCTCGCTCGATGATCTCCTCGCACTGCCCTGACCTCATCCTCCTCGATCTGGGGCTGCCCGACATGGATGGGCTGGACATCCTGCGCGAAGTACGAGCGTGGTCGAGCCTGCCGGTCATCGTCGTTTCGGCGCGCACGCGCGAGCGCGACAAGGTGCAGGCGCTGGACATGGGCGCGGACGATTACATCGAGAAGCCCTTCGGCGCGAGCGAGCTGCTCGCGCGCATCCGCACGGCGATACGCCACACGCGCACGCAGAGCGGAAACGAGGGCATCGCGCAATCCGGCCGGTTTACCGTCGGGGGGCTGACCATCGACTACGGCAAGCATCACGTACTCGTGGACGGCACGGACGTACACCTCACGCTCAATGAGTTCAAGATCGTCGCGCTGCTCGGCAAATACGCGGGCAAGGTGCTGACCTACGACTACATGATCCGCGAGATCTGGGGGCCCAACGCAAAGGCGGACAACCAAATCCTGCGCGTCAACATGGCGAATATCCGCCGCAAGATCGAGAAGAACCCCGCGGAGCCCGCGTATATCTTCACCGAGATCGGCGTGGGCTATCGGATGCGCGACGAGGACGAATAAGCGTTGCCGGAGCGCGCGGACGGTGTCAAAAAGCCCCGTGCCGCGGCACGGGGCTTTTGTCCTGTTGTCCCTGTTTACTTCTTCTCGTCCTCAAGGAGGCCCTTAAAGCTCGCGGCAAGGCCGGCAAGGCTCTGGATCTCGCTGGGAATGATGATCTTCGTCGCCTGCCCGTCGGCAGCTTTCTCGTACGCCTCAAGCGCCTTGATCTTGACGACCTGATCGTTCGGGTTCGCCTCGTTCAACATCTTGATCGAGTCCGCCAGCGCCTGCTGCACCTTGCGGATCGCCTCGGCTTCACCCTCCGCCTTGAGGATCGCCGCCTCGCGCTCTGCCTCGGCGCGCAGCACCGCGCTCTGCTTTTCGCCCTCGGCGACGAGGATCTGGCTCTGCTTGGTGCCTTCCGCCTGCAGGATGGATTCGCGGCGCTCGCGCTCCGCCTTCATCTGCTTCTCCATCGCGTTCTGGATCTCTTTGGGCGGGAGGATGTTCTTGAGCTCCACGCG
>CAMVGI010000243.1 GCA_947166955.1 uncultured Clostridia bacterium
CAAGAAGGTCGACATCACGCTCGACGGCACGACGAAGACGGTCAAGATCGGCGATTTGGCGGATGCGGACGTTACGGTCGGCCTGTCAACGATGAAGGGCTCGGAAGCCATCGCGCTGCTGAACGACGAGAATACGAGCGACAGCTACAAGCAGGAACTTTCGGCGGCACTGACCGACGCGCTTAAAGCCGACCTGCAAGCTTCCATAAACAAGGCGCTCGGCGCGGGCAAGGTGACGGTCGGTGCGGAGAACGGCGCGCTGAAATTCGACGTTGCCGCCGGCTCCGGCTCCAGCATAAAGGTCAGCTCTGCCGCGGGAGAGGCGCTCGGTATTGGAAAGGGCGGCGTTTCGAACTACTTCAATACCGCCAGCACGCTTAAGGATCTGCTGGGCGAGGACTGGCTCAACGAAAATGCGCGCATTGCCGCGTCCAGCGACAGTGCGAGCTTCCGCACCACCGGCTCCGGCGAGAACATCAAGTATTACGACACCGACAGCAACCGCGTCGCGCAGGGCACGGACGGCAACTGGTACCGTGTCAGCGACGACGGCAAGTTCCTCTACGACATGAAGATCAACGGCAAGAGCGTTGGCAAGTTCACCGAGGATACTGCGTTTGAAAATGTACTCACCGCCATCAACAGCGACGCGGACGTGGGCGTGAACGTCAGCTATTCCAATCTCACGGGCGAGTTCGTCTTCACTGCGCGCGAGACCGGCTCCGGCGGCAAGATCAACTTCGACAGCGCGCTGGCAAAGCGCCTGTTCGAGGCGGAGGGCGTTTCCGCGGAGGACAGCGCCGGCTATAGCAAGGGGGCGGATGCGGTCATCAACGCCACTGTCAACGGCAAGGCGCTCACGCTCACGCGTTCGAGCAACGTCGTGAACATGGACGGCATGAGCGTTACGTTCAAGAACACGTTCAATACCGAAGGAACGGGCGAGGCGGTCACGTTCAAGACCTCTTCGGATTCCGACAAGGTCGTGGACGCGGTCAAGGAATTTGTGGACGACATCAACAAGCTCATGCAGAGCGTTCACGACGCCTATGCCACCGCGCCGCTGAAGAAGTCCACCTCCAAGAAGAACTCCAGCGGCTACGAGCCGCTGACCGAAGAGGACAAGGCGGACATGAGCGAGACCGCAATCAAGGCGTATGAGGAAAAAGCCAAGACGGGGCTTCTGTTCGGCGACACCGACCTTTCGCAGCTCTACAGCAACCTGCTCAGCGCAATCCAGGCGACCGGGACGGATCGCATGGATATGGAGGCCATCGGCCTGACAACGACCTACTCCGGCGGCGTTACGCAGCTCTCTCTCAACGAGGATAAGCTTCGCTCCGCGCTTGACAGCGATCCCGACAAGGTGCGCAACGTCTTTGCCAAGACCACGGAGGGCGGCTCGAAGACCAACGGGCTGATGGCGTCGCTCAAGACGACGATGACCAACTATGCATCAACCTCCCTCGGCTCGCCGGGCATCCTCGTGCGTAAGGCGGGCACGAAGCTCTCGGCGATCTCGCTGATGAACAACAACCTGCAAAAGCAGATCGACAACATCAACGCCCAGATCGAACAGTGGCAGACCAGACTCGGCGACCGGGTCGACTACTACACCAGACAGTTTACGCAGCTCGAAAAGCTGATGAGTACGATGAATAATCAAAGTTCGATGCTCGCCGACCTGATGGGTGGTTGACACCGCGCGCCATATGGCGTAAAATAATGACACAGGAGCGGGATGCAGAGTATGGACAGAGGCCTTCAAAATTATAAAGCGCAGTCCCTCAACACCATGACGCAGGGGGAACTGCTGATCCTTTTGCTCGACGAACTCGTCAAGCGCCTGATGCGCGGCGACATGGCGCTTGAGCAGGGCGATATGCAGCTCTTTGAACAGTCGATCCAGCGGTGCATCGACATCGTGCGCTATCTCGACGATACGCTCGACCGCCGCTACGAGGTCAGCAGGGGGCTGCACAGGCTTTACGACTTCTTCTGCTATGACCTTAACCGGATCATGCTCGGCCGCAACAAGACCGAGCTGGACAAGCTGCGGCCCATGATCACGGATCTGCGCGATACGTTCCGTATCGCGGAGCGGACCACGGCGCAACAGGGACAAGGAAGGTAACAGAAGACACATGGGAAAGCTCGAACTGGAAGAACTGCGCAAGAGAAAGAAAGATCAGACCGTAAAGCTCATCGAGGTCGCGGACGTTACGCGGCAGATCGCGGAGGCGGTGGAGCGCGGCGACATGGTCGCGGCACAGATGATGCTCGGCGAACGCGACGCGCCCGTGAAGGCGCTGCGTGAACAGGAGGAAGCGGTCCGCGCCTATGTGCTCGACCGCCCCGAGCAGGAGGCCATCCGCCTCAACGAGCTTTTGAACGGCGGAGAGCCGGAGACGCCGGATGAGAAGGAGCTTGCCGAACAGGTGGCTCAGTTCCGCCGCATTCTCGACTCGGTGCTTGCGCTCGACAAACAGCTCAGCGTCCGCATGGGCGGAAACCAGTCCTTCTACAAAAAGTTCAGATAGAACGAAAAACCCGCGCCAACCTTTCGATTGGAGCGGGTTTCTCAGCTTGTTCGGGGAGCCTTTCGCTAAAGGGACAGCGGCATGGTGACAAGCCAGAGCGGCGCGCCGTCGTGCCTGCTTTTGGAAAGCTCGTCCACAATGGTCTGCGGCTCCCAGACCGCGAGCGAGTTGTCGCGGCTGTTCGGGTCGGCGACCAGAATGCCGCCGGAGAGCGTAGCGCCGTGGAGCAGGATAAAATGCCCGCGGCCCGTGAAGTGCCCGGGACCCATCAGCGCGACGATGACGCCGCCCGAGGCGAGCGTTTCGTAGAGCGTATCCGCGTCGATCGCGCCGAGGGACTCGCAGGTGAGCCCGTAGTGCTCCGAGACGCCCTGCACGATGGAAAGGTAGGAACCGCTGCGCGGCGCGCAATAGCCCGCGCGGGCGGCCCATGCCGCGACGTTCGCCGGATCGGCGGAGTCGTCGGCGAGCGAGGCGATCGCCATTGCGAGCGCGGTGGGGCCGCAGCCGTAGCCGCGGATGGAGTCGCTGCCGAAGCGCTGATCGCCCCACTGCTCGTCGCCCTGATTGTAGTAGACGAGCGACACGTTGCCGCCGGTGAGGATCTCGCGCCCGTCCTCGAATTTCAGCTCGGTGATCGCGGGGTCGGCAAAGACGAGCTTTTCGCGGATGGTGGGCGCGCTCGCCTCCTGTGCGGCGAGCTTTGCGGCAAGCTCCTCGGCGGCGCGCTGGCGCTCCAGCTCCTTTTGACGCTCCAGCTCGCGGCGGCGCTCCTCTTCCTGCCGGCGGCGTTCCTCCCGCTCGGCCTCGATCTCCGCGAGGTATGCGACGAAGCGCGTGTGCGTGTCGTGATACGCGTCCCGCATGGGGCCGACGACGGATTCGTACACGTCCGAGCACCTCGATCCATCCTGAATAATCATAGTTACCCGCCTTGCCGGT
>CAMVGI010000244.1 GCA_947166955.1 uncultured Clostridia bacterium
CATCTCCGGCTCTTTGAAGCCGCGGGTCGTCACCGCGGGCGTGCCCACGCGGATGCCGGAGGTGACGAAGGGCTTCTCGGGGTCGTTGGGGATGGCGTTTTTGTTGACCGTGATGCAGCACTCGTCGAGGCGGCGTTCCAGCTCCTTGCCCGTGATGCCGAACGAGCGCACGTCCACGAGCATGAGGTGGTTGTCCGTGCCGCCGGAGACGAGGCGGAAGCCCTGCCGTTTCAGTTCCTCCGCGAGCGCGGCGGCGTTTTTGACGATCTGCTCGCCGTAGGCCTTGAATTCGGGCTTCAGCGCTTCGCCGAAGCAGACCGCCTTCGCCGCGATCATGTGCATCAGCGGGCCGCCCTGCGTGCCGGGAAAGACGGCGGAATCGACCTTCTTCGCCATCTCCTCCGTGCAGAGGATGAGGCCGCCGCGCGGGCCGCGCAGCGTCTTGTGCGTCGTGCTCGTCACCACGTCGGCGTAGGGGACGGGGCTTTCGTGCACGCCCGCCGCGACGAGGCCCGCGATGTGCGCCATGTCGACCATCAGGTACGCGTCCACGCTGTCCGCGATCTCGCGGAACTTCTTAAAGTCGATCGCGCGCGGGTACGCCGAGCCGCCGGCGAGGATCATCTTCGGCTTCTCGCGCTGTGCGAGGTCGTAGAGCGCGTCATAGTCGATGCGTTCGGTCTCGGGGTCGAGCTCGTAGGCGACGGGACGGAAATACTGACCCGAAATGTTCACGGGGCTGCCGTGGGACAGATGCCCGCCGTGGGCGAGGCTCATGCCGAGGTAGGTGTCGCCGGGGGCGAGCATCGCCTTGAACGCCGCGAGGTTGGCGCTCGCGCCGGAGTGCGGCTGCACGTTGGCATGCGCCGCGCCAAACAGCTTGCAGGCGCGCGTGCGCGCAAGCTCCTCCGTCTCGTCCACGCACAGGCGGCCGCCGTAGTAGCGTTTGCCCGGGTAGCCCTCGGCGTACTTGTTCGTCAGGCACGAGCCCATGGCGAGCATGACGGCGGGGGAGACGATGTTCTCCGAGGCGATCAGCTCGATATTGCGCTGCTCGCGCGCGTATTCGCCGCGGATGGTCGCGCCGACCTCGGGGTCGGCGGCGGAGAGGAAGTCCAGAATTTCGGTCAGCATGGCAGTTCTCCCGTCTCAACAAGATGTTGGGGTGAATTACAGGCAGAATACCAAAAAACGGGACTTCTGTCAAGATTCTACCACAGGTTTCTTGCCTTTTTTACGCAAAAACCCTATAATGGGCGGCGAGGTGAAGACATGGACGCACAGCGGCTGGGACAATTCATCAGCGCCGAACGCGCCGCGCAAGGCATGACGCAGAAGGAGCTTGCCGAAAAGCTCGGCGTGACGGACAAGGCGGTGAGCAAATGGGAGCGCGGCGTCTGCCTGCCGGACGTCGCGAAGTTCGACGACCTCGCCGCGGCGCTCGGCGTTACGGTCGTGGAGGTGCTGCGCGCGCAGAGGCTCCCGCCGGAGGCGGAGAAGGCGGCGGAGGGGAAAGCGCCGCCGCTCGTTACGCGGCGCGAGCTTGCGCGGGTGCTGCTCGCGTGTTTCCTCATAACGCTCGTGTGCTTCGCGTGCAATCTCATCGAGGATTGGAAGGCGATGCCGTTCCATTTCTACGGTCTCGCGCGCCTTTTGCAGATCGTATTCTGCGCCGCGGCGTCCGTATGGCTCGCCGCGAGGGCGGCGGGGAACGAAACGCGGAGCGATTACCGCGGCGCGCTGCGCTATGCGCTCATCTTCGCGGCAATCGTGGCGGTGATCAGGCTGGTGAGCCTGATCGTCTTCGACGGGGACATGGTCGAGTATTTCCGCAAGGTGCCCTATAAGCTGTTCGGCGTCAGCGATTGGCTCGAAGACGCGGGGATGCCCCAATACAGCGTCTGGTATCGGGAGTATCTCGACGGGATCTGGACGCCGAAGCGGCTGCTCTTTTTCTACCTGTGCTTCGAGATCTTCGACTTCCCCAACCTGCAAGGCTTGCTGCTCGCGTTTGCGCTCTATCCCGTCGGAAAGCTTCTGCGCATCCGCCGCAACCGCAAACGCGCGGAAAAGGCGGAGGCATTATCTTATAAAGGAGAACCGATATGAAGCTGCGCGTCGTCCGCGCCGACCCTTCGGGCAATATCACGCTCTTTGTCTTAGACCCCGTGGCGGAGGCGGAGCGCGCCGCCGTCGCGGCAAGGCTGATGGCGCGGCGCGACCTTGCCGCCGAGCAGGTGGGCTTCGTCTGCCCGCCGCGCATGGGCGGCGACGGGCGCATGGAGATGATGGGCGGCGAGTTTTGCGGCAACGCGGCGCGCGCGTATGGGATGCTGCTCGCGCGTGAGCGCGGCGTATCGGGAAAGGCAAGATTCTTGGTCGAGACGAGTGGCTGCGATCAGATCGTCGCGGTCGACGCGGACGTGTCCGCGGGTACGGCGCGCGCCGAGCTGCCGCTGCCCCGCTTCGTGCGCAGAGCGAAGACGGCGGAGCTGCGCGGGACGCTCGTCCACCTCGGCGGCATTGCGCACCTCGTCGTGAACGCTCCGCCGGACGAGGCGCTGTTTGCGTGTGCGGAGGCGATCTTCGCGCGGGAACCGGAGTGCGCGGGGCTGGACGCCTGCGGCGTCATTTTCCTGCACGATGGGCGCATGACGCCGCTTGTGAAGGTCGCGGCGACGGGTACGCTCGTGTGGGAGGGGAGCTGCGGCAGCGGGACGCTCGCCGCCGCGCTTGCCGGGAGCGCGGATATGACCGACGGGGTCTTCGCGTGCGATTACGTCCAGCCGCGCGGCACGGTGCGCGCGGAGGTGGAGCGGAAGGGCGGCGCGGTCGTTTCGGCGCACATCGGCGGAACCGTGACGCTCGGCGGCGTGCTGACGCTCGAAGCGTGATAAGGCAAATAAGCGGGAGGGGGAAAGCCCCTCCCGATTTTTTTTGCAAAAACACTCTCTGCGACCCCGTTTTTTTCTCCGCGGCCTCCGAATCCTATAGCAGAACCAAAGGAGGCGCAGACAATGGGAACGGTTCAAAGCTGCTTTAAACGCTACGAAAAAAAGTATCTGCTCACACGCGGGCAGTATGAGGCGGTGCGCGCCGGCATGGCGGCGCACGTCGTGCCGGACGAATACGGCAACTACACCATCGGCAACGTCTATTACGATACGCCGGACTACCGGCTCATCCGCGAGTCCCTCGAAAAGCCCGTCTACAAGGAAAAGCTGCGCATGCGCAGCTACGGCGTGCCGGAGAGCGGCGGCAAGGTGTTCGTGGAGATCAAAAAGAAGTACGACGGCGTCGTCTACAAGCGCCGCGTGGTTATGGAGGCGCGGGAGGCGGTACGCTATCTTCGCACCTCGCGCGGCGGCGACGGGAGCCAGATCTCCCGTGAGATCGATTGGTTTCTGGACTTCTACCGTCCCGAACCGAAGGTCTACATCGCCTACGACCGCGAGGCGTACGCGGGCAAAGAGGATCC
>CAMVGI010000245.1 GCA_947166955.1 uncultured Clostridia bacterium
CTACATGGGGCAGGACGACTTCGCCCTGCTCGTACCGCACAGCATGGAGGACATCCAGGGGCTTTACGACAGCATCCACCAGATCATCATCGGCTACGGCACCTCCGTCGGCTTCCTTCCCGCGTTCGGCATCTGCCTCGCGGACGACGGCACCCCCGTGGAGGAGCTTTATGACCGCGCGTTCATGGCCTCGCGCCGCGCGAAGGAGAATTACCACACCCGCATCCGCACCTTCGACCCCTCCATGCTGGAAAAGGCGGATCGGGACTATCGCATCCTCTCGGATTTCCAGAAGGCGCTTCGGGATCACGAGCTGTTTTTGATGTTCCAGCCGCAGTGCCACATCCACACCGAGCGCGTGCTCGGCGCAGAGTCGCTCGTGCGCTGGAAAAAGGCGAACGGCGAGATGGTCCCGCCCGGCGTATTCGTGCCGGTGCTGGAGGAATACGGCTTCGTCACCGACCTCGACGAATACGTGTGGGAGGAGGTCTGCCGCTGGCAGCGCAAATGGATCGACGGCGGGCACACGCCCCTGCCGATCAGCGTCAACGTCTCGCAGATCGACATTTTTACCATCGACGTGCCGGAGCACTTCCGCAGGCTTACGGAAAAGTACGCGCTGCCGGTCGGCTCCGTCAAGGTCGAGATCACCGAGTCCGCGTATGTGGACAACGCCAAGGTCATCGACGCGGTGCAGCGGCTCCGTTCGCTGGGCTTTACCGTGCTGATGGACGATTTCGGCAGCGGCTACTCGTCGCTCAACATGCTCCGCAGCCTGAACGTCGACGTCATCAAGCTCGACGCGCACTTCCTGCGCATGAACGGCGACGACCGGCGCAAGGGGCTGCAGATCATGGAGTCCATCGTCAACATGGCGAAGACCATGGGCGTACCCATCATCGTCGAGGGCGTGGAAACGCAGCAGGAGGTCGATTTCCTCGCCGGCCTCGGCTGCCGCTACGTGCAGGGCTATCACTTCTTCCGCCCCATGCCCGTGCCGGACTTCGAAGCGCTCATCTCCGACCCCGACCACATCGACATCGGCGGATTCACGTTCCAAAAGCGCGACGAGTTCCGCACGCGCGAGTTCCTCGACGAGAACGTCATCAGCGACGCGATGCTCAACAACATTCTCGGGCCCGTGGCGATCTTTACCCAGCGCGGCGACGACGTGACCGTGGTGCGCTACAACCAGCAGTTCTACGAGGAGATCAAGGTCTCCCATTTCCGGGACCGCATGGGCACGCTTCAAAGTCTGGTGGTGCCGGAGGATCTTCCGCTGCTGCGCAGCCTGCTCAATCAGGCCGTGCACGATCCGCTCGGCGGCGCACGCGGTCTGATCCGCTTCAACCGGCTCGACGGTTCGATCGCTCAATTCCGCATCCGCATCTTCTTCCTCGGCGATGACGACGACGGCGCGAAGCGGTTCTACGCCTCCGTGCAGGACCTCACGCAGCTCATCAGCCTCAATGGCCATATGCGCCTTTTGTCCCGTCTCTCGCCCGACAGCGTCGTGTTCCTGCGAAAGCCCGGGACGGAGCTGGTCTTTCAGGTGGCGGCGCACGGGCTGGAGGACGTGCTTTCCCTTGACCGCGGCCGGTTCGAGCAGGAGCTGAACGACGGCACGTTCCGCGACCGTCTCGACCCCGGCGAGCGGGAGCGCCTGCTGCAGCTGATCGTGAACTCCGGCATGCGCATGGACGACTTCTCGTTCCCCTTTACCGTCCGGCTCGACGACGGCAGCCGCGTTTCGCTCCGCATGCGCTTCGACTCCGTCCACGACAAGGCCAGCGGCGTGGACTATCTCATGCTCCTGCGCCGCGCGGAGGAATGAATCTGGTCTTATAAAATTGTTTCATACTGACTATTTTATAAATACCATCCAGGGATTATCCTCTTGGAAAACAGCCCGACGGACGCGGGCTTTTCCAAGGGGGTTTTCCTTATGAAGCGCATTCTCACCATTCAGGATGTCTCCTGTCTCGGCAAATGCTCGCTCACGGTGGCGCTGCCGCTCATCTCGGCGATGGGCGTGGAGGCGGCCATCCTGCCGACGGCGGTGCTCTCGACGCACACGATGTTCAAAAACTTCACCGTGAAAGATCTCAGCGACCAGCTCATCCCCATCACCGACCATTGGAAAAGCGAGGGCGTGACCTTCGACGCGATCTACACCGGCTATCTCGGCACCGCGGAGGAGATCGAGACGGCCAAGCACATTTTCGACGAGTTCGGCACGGACGACAACCTCATCTTCGTCGACCCCGTGATGGCGGACAACGGCAAGCTCTATCCCGCGTTCGACGAGAGCTACGCCGCGCTCAACGCGACGCTGTGCGCGAAGGCGGACGTGATCGTGCCGAACATCACGGAGGCGTGCTTCATGACGGGCACGCCGTATCGCGAGCGGTACGACGAGAACTATATCAGGGAGCTGCTCGACAAGCTCGCCGCGCTCGGCGCGCGCGTGAGCGCGATCACGGGCGTGTCGCTCTCGGCGGGCAAGACCGGCGTGATGGGTTACGACCGCAAGACGGACGAGTATTTCACCTATCAAAACGACCGCGTGGACGCGAGCTATCACGGCACGGGCGACATTTTCTCCAGCGTCTGCGTCGGCGCGCTCATGCGCGGGCTTTCGCTGCCGGACGCGATGAAGCTCGCCGCGGACTACACTGCCGACACCATCCGCGTCACGCTCGAAAACCCCAAAAAGCCGTGGTACGGCGTGGACTTCGAGGCCACCGTCCCGCAGCTCGTCGCCGCGCTCGAAAAGGCGGAAAAGCACGAATAAAGCAAACCGAAAACGCAGGCCGTCCGGACGAAAAACGTCCGGACGGTTTCTTTTTCCGGTCAAATTTTACAGTCGAAAAACGGTTGCACGAACGCGAAAACAATGCTAAGATAGTTACCGGTCTTCCCATAGGAAGCCGGAAAGGAAGGATTTACGCATGAAAAGATTCCTGTCCCTGCTCCTCTGCTGCGTTCTGGCGCTGTCGCTGGCCGCGCCCGCTTTCGCCGCGGGGGACGATACGCCCTGGTACGCGGAGGCGCAGAAGTACGTCACCGACAAGGGCATCATGTCCGGTACGGACAACGGCTTTGAGCCGCTGGGCACCACCACCCGCGCGCAGGTGTTCCAGACGATCTACAACATGGAGGGCAAGCCCGCCGCGAACGGCGACGCGCTGTTCCTCGACGCCGTCGGCAAGTGGTATGAGCCTGCCGCGCGCTGGGCGCTGGATACCGGCCTCACCAAAGGCAACGGCGACGGCACGTTTGCCGGCGACCGCAATATCCGCCGCAGCGAACTGGTGACCATCCTCTATCGCTACGCCAAGGACGTCAAGAAACTCGACGTCTCCGTGGGCGAGGACACCAATATTCTGAGCTATGACGACGCCTTCGAACGCTCCGACTGGGCGGTGGGCGCACTGCAGTGGGCGCTCGGTTCCGGCGTG
>CAMVGI010000246.1 GCA_947166955.1 uncultured Clostridia bacterium
GACGCTCTTTGGGACTTGTGTGGCTTGTGGATCAACGAGCTGAACATCCGCTATGGGACGTCGGTTCATCCGCGAGATGTGACCGATTGGGAAATCGCGCGTTTCTTTCCGCAGCTTACGTCGGATCAGTTGTTCGCGCCGCTGCACGACGACGAGATCTGGCGCAGGATCATTCCGATCGCCGGCGCGCAGCAGCATATCAAGGCGCTTATTGATGCCGGACACACGGTTCGCGTCGTACCAGCGACGCATCCGGCAACCGTCGCGCCGAAGATCAAGCGTTTTCTGGAGCTTTTCCCGATGTTCCGTTGGGAAGACGTCGTGATCGCGAGCGATAAGAGTCTCATTCACGGCGACATCCTTGTTGACGACGGAACGCACAATCTGGAAGCCGCAGCCAACAGTGTCAAGCATCTGTTCCTCTTTCATCGACCGCACAACCAGTTTTACGATGCCGAAGCGCACGGCATGAAGCGCGTCAAAACGTGGTCGGCGCTGTATCGGGACATTTCCGAGATTGCGGAGGCGGGCGAATGATACGGTTGGCAATCAACGACAATGGCTATATCCCGCAGTTGGAAGCCGCAGGAGATCCGCTTCACATCGCGGCGGAGCTTGCCGCCGTAGCCTGTGAGATCTATGCAATACTCAGCCAGTCAGACGCGGACACGGCCGGCACGTTCAAAACGGCGCTGCAAGCGCTTCTCAAAGAGGGCGGCGCTGCCTGGAACGTCAACAATTCGAGGAATACCGGCAGAGGCGGCTGCGTGATCGACCGCGCCATGCCGGATTCTGGAACAGAAAACGAGGAGGACAGATAAATGGTAAAGCTGTATTCGACGAATTGCCCGAAATGCAAGGTGCTCGAAGCGAAGATGAACGAAGCCGGCATCCAGTATGAGGTCTGCACGAACGTCGACGAGATGATCGCGCGCGGCATGACGTCCGCACCGATGCTTGAGGTTGACGGGGATCTGCTCAACTTCTCTGCGGCGAACGACTGGATCAACGGTAGTGGAACTTCTTCTGCGCCGACCGATGAGCCGCGTTGCGGCTGCGACTCGTGCAATATCTGACAGGAGGGTAAGGAATCCATGAACATTGAGCTGAAACTTTCCAAGGACTTCGAGCGTTGCCTTGAAGACCTCAAAAAGAAGTACGGAGAAGATTTCGAGTATATCAACGGCATCCATCCCAGTCAGCTCGACTTCTCCGAGTTTATCGAAAACTTCGTTGACAAGGATACGCTTGCCGACGCGAGCATTGATCCGAACGCCAACGCCAACCATAAGGACATCCGCAGCTTTATGACCGAGAAGGGCAAGAGCGAAGATAAGCTCTTCGGCCTCAACAAAATTTTCTACGAGATCAAGAAGAAGTGGGGGCTTCGTACGGCGAAAGAGTGGTTGGAGCAGGAATTTTCCAAGGGTTTCTATCTCAACGACTCCGCGACGGCAAGCTACTTCCCCTACTGCTGGGCGAACGATTTTACGCGGCTCGCCACGGAAGGGTTGTTCTTTCTCAACGGCAACTTCGAGGACGCGGACGGCAATATCCGCTTCGTCCAGAAGCGATACAACAACCAAGCGCCGAAGCATCTGACGACCTACTTTGATGATGTGGTCGAGTTCGTGTCCTTCCTTTCCAACCGGCAGAGCGGCGCGGTCGGTATGCCGAACATCCTGATCTGGGCGTGGTACTTCTGGAAACGCGACGTCGAGGACGGATACTACATGAAAGATCCCGACTATTACCTGCGTCAGCAGTTCCAGAAGCTCATCTACCGCCTCAACCAGCCGTTCCTCCGCGTGGATCAAAGCAGCTTTACCAACATTTCGATCTTCGACCACCCGTACATGGAATCCCTCTTCGGCGGCGTCCAGTTCCCGGACGGCACGTTCGCCATCGACCATATCGACGATCTGGTGGAGTGCCAGAAGGTGTTTATGGATGTGGTCAGCGAGATCCGCGCCGTCAACATGTTCACCTATCCGGTGCTTTCGTATTCGCTCCTCAAGAAGCCGCTGACGCCCGAAAAGGTAAGCGAGATGATTCAGACGCGCGAGTGGGACGTTTTCGTTGACGCGACCTTCGCCCGCTGGTGCTCCGACCATAACATCGACTGGTCTGACAGCAACTTCTTCTGTAGCGATAACGTAGGCGTGCTCTCCAACTGCTGCCGACTCCTCAGCGATACCAAGAAGCTCGACGCTTTTATCAACTCCATCGGCGGAACGGCGCTCTCGGTCGGCTCCTGCCGCGTGAGCACCATCAACCTCGTCCGCATTGCGTACGAGAGCAGCTTCGACCAGGACGAGTACATCAAGATCCTCAAAAAGCGCGTCCTTCTCGACTGCAAGGCGCTCTACTCCATGCGCCACATCATCAAGCGCAACATCGAAAAGGGCTTGCTGCCGAACTATCAGGACGGCGCGGTCGAACTTGACAAGCAGTTCTGTACCATCGGCGGCATCGGTATGTACGAGGTCATGGATCTGTTCGGCCTGATCGACACGGACGAAGCCGGCAACAAGAGCTATTCCGACGAGGCGGTCAAATTCGCCACGAAGATCCTCGACACGATGAACAAGGTCAAGGACAGCTTCGAGTGCGACTTCTCCTTCAACATCGAGATGATCCCCGCCGAGAACTGTGCCGGCGTCATCTGTCAGGCGGATAACCTGCTGTACGAGCAGGATCGCTACTTCATCTACTCAAACCAGTGGATACCGCTCATGGAAAAATGCACCATTGCGGAGAAGTGCCGCCTCGGAAATCTGTTCGACGCCAAGTGCGGCGGCGGCTGCATCGCCCACATCAACATCGAGAACCGCTTCCCCAACACGGACGTCGCGTGGGATATGCTCAACTACGTCGCGGCGATGGGCGTCATCTACTTCGCTTTCACGACGAAGATCTCCGTCTGCGAGGACAAGCACGCCTTTATCGGCACGGCGACCTGCCCGCACTGCGGCAAACCCGTTGCCGACACCTACGCACGCGTCGTCGGCTTCTACGTTCCGGTCAGCAGCTACCAGAAGATCCGCAAGCGCGAGTTCGACAAGCGCCGCTGGTTCAACGTGCTCCAGAAGGACGGTCTGATGTAATGAAGCTGCGCGGTCTTGTCGCAGAGGATTTCTGCAACTTCAAGCTCCCATCCATGTTCATCGCGAGCGCCGTTTGCGACTGGAAGTGCTGCACGGAAGCGGGACACAGCGCCGACCTGTGCCAGAACAGTCCGCTCGCGCAATCGCCGATCCGCGACATTTCGGATGAAACGCTTGTGAAGATGTACCTCTCCAATCCGATCACAAAGGCAATCGTCGTCGGCGGCTTAGAGCCGATGCTTCAATTCGACGAACTGCGGCATCTTCTCTCCGCGCTTCGCGCACGCGACACGGAAAGCCCGTTCGTCATTTATACGGGCTACTATCCCGAAGAGATCGAAGAC
>CAMVGI010000247.1 GCA_947166955.1 uncultured Clostridia bacterium
CATGCGGTCAAGCGCCGCGGGACGGTCGGAGCCGTCGTCGTCCGGCAGATACTCCCGCACGCGGCGCGCGTTCGTCAAGAGTCCCGCCACGTCCAGCAGTTCGCGCGTGTTGAGCATGCCGCCGCGCTCCGCGCGTCCCAGCGGCTCCGCGACCGGCTTGACGCCGCCGAACGAGGGGCTTCCCTTGAGCAGGATCAGGCTGCGCGCCGCGTCCGTCTCGTCGAGCAGGCGGCGCACCTCGTCGAAATCGGTCGAAGGCGTCAGCGCGCGGGCGCGCTCCTTCGCCTCCGCGCTCACCGCGCGCTCCTCCAGCAGCTCCAGCACACGCGGCAGTTCCAGCACACGAATGGATTTTTCAAAGAGTTCGGTCATGTTTCTACTCCGTATATGCGTATACTATTTGTAAATAATTGGTCGAATATTGCGATTTGTTGTCGCATTTCCCCGATTTCCCGGGAAACGGTGCGCCGCTTCAGTGGCGCTCCTGCGGCGCGTGGAGGCTCTTGTAGAAGTCGAGCGTGCGGAAGTCGCGCTCCAGCTGCACGCGCGCAAAGGTCTCGCAGGCGTGGGAAAAGCGCGCGAGCGTCTCGCCGCGCAGTTCAAAGGAGAGCATGCGCTTGCGCTCCGCGCCGACGACGTGGCGGAACGCCGCGAGCGAGCCGGGATCGAGCGGCAGCAGGCCCCGCGCCGCCGCGCCCGCGCACGCGCGGCAGAGCACCACGCCCTGCTCCGCGTCGAACAGCGGCTCCGACGGCGTCGCCGTCCCGCAGACCGCGCACTCCGCGATCAGCGGCTCGTAGCCCGCGAGCGACAAAAGCTTCAGCTCAAACGCCGCCTTGACCAGCTCCGGCGGCTTGTCGGTCGCGTCGAGCGCATAGAGCGCGTTCAAAAGGAGCGAAAGCAGCCCCTCCGCCGGCTCGTCCTCGCCCGTGACCGCCTCCGTCATCTCCGCGAAGTAGGACGCGAGCGAGAGCTTTTCCACGTCGCCGCGGATGTTGTTCCAAAGCTCGACGGTCGCGCCCTCGGCCATCATCAGCCAGCCGCGCTGCTCATAGAGCACCAGCTCCGAAAACGCCAAAAGCTCGCTCGACGCCGCGAGCGGGCTGTTCTTCCTCCGTGCGCCGCGGGCTATGACGGAAAGCCTGCCCCGCTCCGCGGTCAGCACGGTCAGTATTTTGTCGGCCTCCTTCGTCTGCGTCTCGCGCAGGACGATGCCCTTGAGAACGATTTTGTCTGACATATTATGTAAACCTCGCGCTATGACCGCGAGGTTTCCTCCCCCGTCGTGCGCGCCACCCCGCCAGACGCGGAGCGCGCGCGCTCCTGTTTCGACATCATATAAAACGCGAGCGAACCGGTTTCCAGAAACAATTCAAAGTAGCCGTCCATGGTATCACCCCGCGTTTAGGATAAGCCGAAAACGCCTCCGTTATCGCCGGTAAAGTCTGGATGAACGTATGGCGCGGCTCGCTCCGCCTATTGCTCGTCGTAGCCGAAGTTTCGAATATGGTTCATACGGTCTATTGCTCGTCGTAGCCGAAGCTCCGAATATAATTCATGTTGTCGCGCCAATTTTCCTTGACCTTCACCCAGGTCTGCAAAAAGACCTTCGTGCCCATAAAGTGCTCAATGTCAAGGCGCGCCTCGGTGCTGATCTTCTTGAGCATCTCGCCGTTCTTGCCGATGATGATGCCCTTGTGGCTCTTCTTCTCGCAGTAGATCGTCGCCTCGACCTCGATGACCTCGTCGTCGCGCTCCGAAAAACGCGTGATCTCCACCGCCGTGCCGTGCGGGATCTCCTTGTCGAGATTGCGCAGCATCTTCTCGCGCACGATCTCCGCCACGACCTGCCGGTCGGGCTGGTCGGTCGTCATGCCGTCCGGAAAGAGCTGCGGCCCCTCCTGCGCGTACTTCGCAAGCTCGATCAAAAGGTCGCGCAGGCCGTCCTGCTTCCGCGCCGAGATGGGAATGATCGCGTCGAACGCATACGCCTCGTGGTACGCCGCGATGACCGCGAGCAGGTCGTCCTTCTTCTCGACCGTGTCGATCTTGTTGATGCACAGGATCGCCGGACAGCCGGAGTCCTTGATCTTTTTGATCAGCTCCTGCTCCGGAATGCCGACGTGCGCCACCGGCTCGACGAGCAGCACCACGGCGTCCACGTCCGCGATGCTCTCGCGCGTGACCTTGACCATATAGTCGCCGAGGCGGTTCTTCGCCTTGTGGAACCCCGGCGTGTCGAGCAGGACGAATTGTATCCCGTCGCGGTTTACTACTCCGCAGATGCGGTTGCGCGTGGTCTGCGGCTTATCGCTGACAATGGCGATCTTCTCGCCCACGAGCGCGTTGGTGAGCGTCGACTTGCCGACGTTCGGACGCCCGCAGAGCGTGACCATCGCGGTTTTGGTGATGTCCATAGGTGATCCTCAACTTTCTTGAGCGTTCTTACTTCTCTCCAAGGCCCAGCTTGTCCATGATCGCTTCCTCATGCCTGCGCATGAGCTTTTTCTCCTTGCCCTCGTCCAGATGGTCATAGCCCAGCAGGTGCAGCGCCGAATGCGTAACGAGATACGCAAGCTCGCGGCTGCGCGCGTGGCCGTACTCCTTCGCCTGCGCCTCCACGCGCTCCCACGAGAGCACCATGTCGCCCAGCGGCACAAGCCCCGTGCCCGGGTCGGCGTCGCTCGCCTTCGGCAGTTTGCCGGGCTTGAGCGTAAGCGCGGGGAACGAGAGCACGTCCGTCGCCCGGTCGATCTTGCGCTGCTCCCGATTCACCTTGCGAATGGTCCGGTCGTCGGTCACCAAAACGTCGATCTCGCACCGAAGGTCCACGCCCTCGACCGCGAGCGCGGTGCGGATGGTCTTGCGGATAAGCTCCTTCGCGTTTTCGCTCACACCCTCCACGTCCGAGCGGACGGGAATAAAATGCCGTCTTGCCATAATCGTCCCCTCCCTATCGTCTCATCTTGTTCTGTTTGTTCTTCGCGTCCTCGTAATCCTGATACGCCTTGATGATGCGCTGCACCATCACGTGGCGCACAACGTCCTGATCGTTCAGCTCGCAGATGCCGACGCCTTCGACGCCCTTGAGCACCCGCACCGCCTGCTTGAGACCGGAGAGCTTGTCCGCCGGAAGGTCGATCTGCGTGGCGTCGCCGGTGATGACCATTTTCGAGCCGAAGCCCATGCGCGTCAAAAACATCTTCATCTGCTCGCAGGAGGTGTTCTGCGCCTCGTCGAGAATGATAAAGCTGTCGTCGAGCGTGCGTCCGCGCATGTAGGCAAGCGGCGCGACCTCGATGTTGCCGCGCTCCAGATACTTATTGTAGGTCTCCGCGCCGAGCATATCGAACAGTGCGTCGTAGAGCGGGCGAAGGTAGGGGTCGACCTTGCTCTGGAGGTCGCCGGGCAGAAAGCCCAGCCGCTCACCCGCCTCGACCG
>CAMVGI010000248.1 GCA_947166955.1 uncultured Clostridia bacterium
AAGCGAAGGCCCAGCCCGGAACGAACGGCAAATTCTTCCTGCGTAAGCCCTGTTTCTTTCCTTTTCTGTTTGATAAAACAAGCAATCGTATTCATGCGCATTATAATACACCCTATCGGGTATAGTGTCAATAGTATATTATGGAATTATACCCGATTGGGCTTATCTCGTTCGCCTCATACAATATTATACCCGTTCGGGGTGCTTCGTGCGAGCCCAATATCTCAGGCTCGCGAAACGGAGATATGCTCTCGCGCAAGCAAGAGCATATCTCCGTTGGTTGTTGGGTTGTTGACCCTACTCTTTCCGCATCTTCCGCACCCTTGCGGCGAGCGCGCCCAGCAGCGCGTCCTCAAACGCATCGGGGATCGTGCCTTGGCCGGTCTCGGGAAGCGCTTCCGGCAGTTCGATCACGTCGCCGCTCTCCACGGCGAAATCGTTGAGCGCAACGTCCAGCCCCGCCTGGCGCAGTGCGTCCGCCAGCACGGACATGAGCCTGCTCTTGATCTTCTCGGAATTCAGCAGTGCAACACTGTACTTCTCCAGACTTTCCGGAGACATATGCGCGCCCATCTGCACCGCCAGCTTTGCCGCGCCTTTCAGGATCCCGTGTTCGCTGCCGATGCTCTCGATACCGTCCCCGACGATGGGACTTGCCAGCAGCGCGGGATAGTCGATCTCGACCTTAAGCGCCAGCAGGGACAGCCGGCTGCCCGGGCGGTCCTGCGCGACCAGCCGGCCGATGCGGATGATCGGCCCGCCCGTCAGTTCCGCAAGATGCCGGTTCGCGGAATTGCGCATCCGCTCCTCGTGTGCGCCGACCAGCCAGACGACCATCCGATCCCGGCTGTCGGCGTCCATCTCCTCCAGCACCGCGCAGGCGGCGGGCACCGCATCCGCGCCGAGCATGGCGAGAAACTTGTCCAGCTCGTTCGGATTCTCTTTTGCCGCGCAGTGCTCCACAAGCGACGGAAGCAGCGCCTCCACGCACTTTTCGTAGTTGACCCGTTCGATTTCGAGCCTGATGCCGAGCATGGTTCCTCGCCCCTTTCATTCGACATTGTATTTATTGTTAGCCTTTTGTCAAGTCGCACTCGCAAAACAGTCCAAGAGTATTATGCTCGATCCTGCGGGTTAGCCGACGACAGGCAGGTTGCAAAAACGCCCGATTTCTTGCGAAATCGGGCGTTTTCCTGTTGCCAAGGATGGGGCTGTGCTCATTGTTTTGCTGCCTGAGTCAGCCATTCGAGCAGGGCGTCCATATCCCCGTGCGAGGTGTCCGTTACCACGTCCACCGGCGCGTGCAGCGCCTCCTCCATATCGCCCCAGAACGATGCCATACGGAGCAGAGTATTTACTTTCCCCTTAGAAATCAGGAAATCATAGTCGCTGTCTGCCCGATCATCGCCTCTGGCACGCGAGCCAAACAGGTAGACCCGCTCCACGCCATGACGCAGGGCGATAGGCCGAACGGCATGCTGAATGGATCGAATATCGGTCATGGTTACGGCAACTCCTTCCTTATCTGATTCCTTACGTTTCCATTATAGCCGATATGCAGGGTAAAATGCAGCCGAAATCTGCGGCAGTATGCCCTGAAAACAGCACCGCGCAGGCGATCAGCCGTCCGATGCTGGCATCCGTTTCTTCCCCCGCCACATTCACAACAGGAAGCAGTCTCGTGCTGTTCCATGATTTTATCCAATAGAAGGCGCCCATCGCAATCAATGTGGTTAGAATCATCAGAACAATCGGCTGCCATTTGTCCTTGTGTTTCATTCGATTGCCTCCCACAGGTGATTATCCAAAAGATAACGGGCTTCCTCGACGATATCCGTTTCGTTTTCGGAAAGCACCAGCTCCTGAAGCAGTCCCTTGATCGGTTCGGAAATCGCGGACAAATCGTTTTGATAATACGGGTCGAGATACCTGTCGAGGTAGAAAAGCAGACGACGCTTCGCGCCGCTGTCCGTTCCGCGCAGTACTTTCCGGATCGGCTCGATCCCGCCCTTTACCAGTTCTTTTTCTTCGGCGCCGTAAGGATATTTTGGAAGTAACGGGCTTTGACTGCATCCTTTGCTGACAACATTTATTTCGCGAAAAAGCCGCCAGCCCATTGATTTCAAGGGCTGGCGGCGTTTCTGAAAGGTTCGGGTTGGAGCGGAACGCTCCACAGCGGTTTTCTTTCACAGCCACCTTTTCTTTTTGAAGAACACCAGACTGGCAACCACGATGACGAGGCTTACGGCGATAACGACGGGGTAGCCGAGTCGCCATTCCAGCTCCGGCATATAGCGGAAGTTCATGCCATACCAGCCCGCAATGAGCGTGAGCGGCATGAAGATCGTTGTGATGACCGTCAGCAGCGTCATGGTGCGGTTCTGCCGAACCTCCAGCTGTGCGTTGTAGAGGTCGCGGACCTGCATGGTGTGATCGCGCAGGGAGACGGCGGAATCGTGACGCCGAGCCATGCGGTTCATAAAGAGGTGCATGTAGCGCAGATTCTTTTCCTGAAAAAAGCCGTTTTCGTTTTCCAGCAACTCCTGCGTCATGTCGATGATCTGCTCATAGTGTACCAGCAATTCGCGGATGTCGCTGCGGATCTCGTTGACGTGGATCAGATCGTGCTGTCCTTCGGAGGCAAGGATTTCGTCCTCAATGCGATCCAGTTCCGCCTCGTAGCGCTCCATGATCGGAAGATCGGGCTCTACGATCTGTTCCAGGAAGTCGTAGAGAAAGCGCTCCAAACTCGGTTCGCGCCAGCGCTTCGTCCGGCGGATCGCCTCGATCATCAGAGAAGCCCTGCCGCTGTCGTCGATAAAGACGATGCCCTTTTCATCAAGAGCGAAGGCGAAGCGGTCGTCGCGCTCCGTCAGACACTTGCGGTCGGGGAGCTGGAAGGTGCCGGTCAGCGAATCGTAGTTCACCTCTGCCTTCGTGTTGTGGATGTTCCCCACGTCTGGCTCAAGCTCGATGCCCATGTCAAAGAGGTCGCGTTCTTTTTGCCACTCGGGCGTCGTCAATACCGCGACATATTGCCGAGCGCCGCGGCTCCGCAGTTCGTCCGCCGCGCATGGGCGCATGGTTTCCTCCAGCAGATAATAGGCCACAAGCATCCCCCGTTCTTGTCGTTTGCGTCTCAGCCGACTCGAAGATTATAGCGCAAAACATCTGAGAGAGCAACCCAAAAGGACGGCACATGGGAATTATTCTACTATACCCGTTCGGGAGACCATCGGGTGCAACAAAAACCATCCGAAAACATACTTTTCGGATGGTTTTTGCGATAATTTGCGCAGCTTTTCGTCAGATACTGATCAGCTCATAGTCCCGCGTACCGAGTCCGATCTTCTCACCGTGGGCAAGCGTCTCCTTCCAGCGCACGTTGGGGTTGCTGTCCAGGAAATGATCGTGATGG
>CAMVGI010000249.1 GCA_947166955.1 uncultured Clostridia bacterium
GATGATCTTCATAGCGTTGTCCTCCGTGCGCCGTCGGCGCAGTTATCAAGCGTTCGGGGCCTTGCGAAGCTCCAAAAGCGTGCTGTTGAACTCGGCGCCCATAATGAGCGTGCCCGCCGTCAGATAGAGCCACAGCAGCACGACGATGATGCCGCCGATGGAGCCGTAGATGACGGAATAGCGCGCCGCGCGCTCCACATAGAGCGAGAAGAGCAGCGAAAATCCCACCCACGCGACGAGCGAGGCGAGCACGCCCGGCATGATGCGCCGTTTCGCGTCCTTTGCCTCGTCCAGCGCCAGCGCGTAGAGCAGGGCGATTATGGCGAAAAGCACGGCGCCGAGCAGCACGAAGCGGAGCGACGTCCACACGCGGATCAGGGTCTCGCTGAGATAGATGTAGTCCGAAAGGAAGGTCAGCGCGCGGCTGCCGACGGTCGAGACGACGATCGAAAGCACCAGCGTGACGATCAGCAGGATCGTGTAGAGCAGCACGCGGAGCTGATAGCGCAGAAAATGCGCCGGCATTCCCGCGTCGTACGCCTTGCGTACGGACATGAACAGCGCGTTTGCCGCGCGATAGGGGAAGTAGATGGTGAAAACGAGGCTGAACCACAGCATCGTCCGGCTCGATACGCGGGAAACGTAGACGAGGTACTGTCCCACGAGATCGACCACGTCCCGCGGTACCACGCGCGCGAGCTGTTCGAGCAGCCCGTCGATGTCGTAAGCGAGCAGGCCCACGAGGTTGTTGAGGAAGATGAGCAGCGGAAAGAGCGCGAAGAGCAGATAATACGTCAACGCGGCGCTGTCGCGCGCGACATGATGGTCGTAATAGCGCCGCACAAGCAGCGAAATGCCCTTGACAAAGGAATGCTTTTCCAAATAGTCGGACAAACGCCCGTCCTCCTTTCCGCAACAACTAATTTGTAAGTATATCACACACTTATTTAAAATAAAAGCACAAAAAAGATGAAAACGAAGCCCCCGCCGTCGGGCGGGGGCTTCGCAAAGCATTGTCGCGGATCAGGAATGGGCGTTCAGGTATGCCGTCGTTCTGACCTGTACGTTTTCCTTGAGGTTGTGGTAGTAGAACAGGTAGTCGCCGTTGTGGTAACTCTTGGGTCCGAACACCGCGGGGATGCCCAAACTGTCAACTTTTACGTAAGGAAGGTTTACGTTGGTGCAGATCACCACGCCGCGTTCCACATCCACCTGAGCGTCCGCAATACCGGGAAGCAGGTCGTCAACATCATTCGTAGCACTGTTTACAATGACGCGGGAACCCTTATTTTCAGAGGCTTTCGCAATAGTGTCATCGCGCTTCCAATTGATCGGATTGATGGCCATTGCACCGGGCAGAACGCAGATGTTGTCGCTGTTGCCGGGGCCTTCCGTATTCCACGAAACGATCACGCCCGTGTCGTCCGCGCGCTCGGCAAAGCGGAGGTTCGGGTTGATCAACATGTCCTCATTTGTAATGGAATAACCTAGAACATATGCTGCAATCATCCGCTCATAATATTCGGGATGCGCCGCCATGTATTCCCGCAGGACGATCTTGACCATCACGGAGCCTTGCGAATGTCCGGCGAGGATGAAGGGCCTACCATTATTATAATGTGCGAAGTAGTAATCCAGCGCGGCGTAAATATCGGTGCGCTGTTCCTGCATCTGGAACTTCAGCAGCTCGTCGCCCTGCAGTCCGGCGATCGCGCCGAGGTTGCTCTGGCGGTAGAAGGGTGCATAGACGTTGGTGCTTTCGGAAAAGACGCCGCAGTTCAGTTCGATGTTGCCGACCGCGCCTGCGCGCATCGTTTCATCCTCGATGGGAACGATCTTCGGGGCGTTGCTCGCGGTGCTTACGTACGCCGTGGGATAAATATAAAAGGTATCGGCTTTCTTGTCGGGCTTTTCGGGGAGGCTCGCCCAGTTGCCGGACTTGGAGTAATCGGAGGGAGTGCCGACGAGCGGTTCGAAACCGGTGGAAACGACGACCGCGGGTTTGGGGGGATCCATTTTCTCGGGCGTTTCCGCTTTTTCGGGGGCCGCGGGGGTCTCGGGGGTCTCAGAAGCCGCAGGGGTCTCGGGAACTTCGGGGGTCTCGGGAGTTTCGGAGGTTTCGGGAGCTTCGGGCGTTTCCGGAGCCGGAGCTGCCTGCGCGCTTTGCGTGCTCGCCGCGGAACCGTTCCAGCCGGGGATCTCAAACACCTGATCGGGGTAGATCAGATTGGGGTCGCGGATCTGATCCCGATTCGCCTGATAGATCTCGCCCCATCGGAGCCCGTCGCCCAGATGCGCCTTTGCGATCTTCCACAGGCAGTCGCCCTTGACGACCGTGTAGCTTGCCGCGGAGGTCGGGGAGGACAGCACAAGGCACAATGCCAATGTGAAAAACGGCATTGCCAATAGCATGTTGCGCTTTTTCATGGTGATTCCTCCCCATTTCCATTCTATGGATGAGTTTACTATAGCATAGGTGTTTCCAAAAGGCAAGAACTTTTTATGTAAATTTGAAAAAAACAGCGGTCTTGACACCTTTTTCGAAATCGCATAAAATACTTTAGTTATGATAAGGCGGGGGAGGGAACGGCATGGTGGACTTTGCGGAACACCGGGAAGAACTGCTGGAGAACATACGGGATCTTTTGCAGCGAAAGCAGTATATGGCCCTGCGCGACCAGCTCATGCAGCTGGAGGCGGCGGATATTGCGGCACTGTTTGCCGATTTGACCGAGGATCAGTTGCCGCTGCTGTTCCGCCTTTTGCCGAAAGAACCTGCGGCTGAGGTTTTCGTCGAGCTGGACCCCGAGGAGCAGGAGCTGCTCATCCGCGGCTTTTCCAACACCGAGCTCAAAGAGGTGCTGGACGAGTTGTACGTGGACGATGCGGCGGATCTGGTCGAGGAGATGCCGGCGAACGTCGTCAAGCGCATTCTGCGCCACGCCGACCCCGAGACCCGCCGGAGCATCAATGAGATTTTGAAATACCCCGAGGACTCCGCCGGCTCCCTGATGACGACGGAGCTTTTGGACCTCAAGCGCACAATGACCGTTGCGGACGCGTTCAAGCGCATCCGGCGCACGGCGGCGGACATGGAGACGATCAGCGTCTGCTACGTCACCGACGAGGGGCGGCACCTGATCGGCGTCGTGACCATCCGTGACCTGCTGCTCGCCGAGGAGGAGGACATCGTCGGCGACATCATGGACGAGAACGTCATCTCCGTCAACACGCTTGAGGATAAGGAGGACGTGGCGCAGGCGTTCGGCAAGTACGACTTCGTCGCGCTGCCCGTTGTGGACGCCGAGGGGCGTCTGGTCGGTATCGTCACGGTCGACGACGCTATCGACGTCATGGAAGAGGAGGCCACGGAGGATATCGAAAAGATGGCGGCTATGCTGCCGTCCGACAAGCCGT
>CAMVGI010000250.1 GCA_947166955.1 uncultured Clostridia bacterium
GTTCCAATAAAGAATGTCGCCGTTGAGCTCCCAATCGTCGTAGTCGGGGGCGCGCCCGTCGTGCCTGATGCCCGATTTGAGCGTTTTGCCGATCTGCATGAGGAACACCACGCCGTGTTCGCGGCAGATGGCGTCCTCGCGCTCTCTGGGCGTAAGCGCGGGATATTTGTCCTCCAGCTCCTGCGTCGTGATGAAGTACACCTCGCGCGGCAGGCGGTTGCGCAGCGACGGAAAGGCGATGTTCAGCGCGTCCGCCGTTTCGGTGACGGCATTCACGATGTCGCGCACGGTGCGCTTTAAGTACTCGACGTTTCGGTCCTCGCGCTCGATGACCTTCTCCCAATCCCACTGGTCGACATAGATGGAGTGGAGATTGTCCACCTCCTCGTCGCGGCGGATGGCGTTCATATCGGCAAAGAGGCCCTTGCCCACGTTGAAATCGTAGCGCTTGAGCGCAAGACGTTTCCACTTCGCGAGCGAGTGGACGACCTGTCCGTCCACGCCGACGTCGGGAATGTCGAAGCCGACGGGGCGCTCGACGCCGTTGAGGTTGTCGTTGAGACCGGAGTCCGCCTCCACGAACAGCGGGGCGGAGACGCGCCGAAGATTGAGCGCGTTGCTCAGATTCGTTTGGAAATTGCTCTTGATGAACTCGATGGCGCGCTGCATTTCGTAGACCGAAAGCGGCGTGCGGTAGCCGGTGGGAATGATGACGCTGCTCATTTGAAATCATCTCCTTGGGAAAAATACCTAATAATTATATGGGAAGACCACCGAAATTTCAACAAAAAATTCGCGTCGCCGTGCTTGACTTTCCTCTTGCCGTATGCTACCCTAACTGTATCAATACAGTTAATACAGTTGGAGGCGGAACTTTTTGCGCGGAAGCCGCGTCCAACCGACGGGACACACGGATGGAAAAAGTGTAACCGTTTCGATACGATTTCCGGAGAAAAGAATGATATAATACATTGATACGGTTTTCGACAACCGTTGGGAAGGGGATAGACCATGGCAGAGGTACTCGATCAGGAGAAGCAGGCGGAGCAGAACGCCGCGGCGGAACAGAAAACCGCAGCGGAACAGAAAACCGCAGCGGAACAGAAGCCCGTTTTCAGCGAGGCGGCACCGCCGCCGAAAAAGAAGAAAAAGAACAAAAAGCGCATCATCCGGCGCGTCATTTCGCTTGTCATCATCGCGGCGCTTGTCGCGGGCGGCTTTTTTGCGTGGAAGCGATTCGGCAAAAAGGAAGAAGCGCCGGCGCAGGCGCTCACGGAGGTGGTCGACCGCGGCTCGATCACGAGTATCGTCGAGGGCAGCGGCGCGGCGGTCGCCAAGAACAGCGCAAGCGTTACGCTTCTCTCCGGCGGGCAGGTGCTGGAGGTCTACGTTTCCGATGGCGACGAGGTACATAAAGGTGATCCCCTTTACACGATTGAAAGCACCGACGCGCAGGCGCGCGTGAACGATGCGCTCAAGACCATCGCGAACTACGAAAAGGAACTCGGCAAGCTCTATGAGGCGGCGAACGACCTCAACGTCCGCGCGCCGTATCGCGGCAAGCTGCTTGAGGTGCAGAAGATCAAGCCCGGCGACACGATCTCGAAGGGACAGGAGATCGCGACGATCGCGGACGATACGCGCATGCTGCTGCCGCTCTATTTCAGCTATGCCTACGAAAACAGCTTCTTTGTGGGGCAGAGCGCGAGCATTTCCATCCCCATTACGATGGCGCAGCTTTCCGGAACCGTGCACGAGATCCATAAGGTGCAGCGCATCTCCGAAGAGGGCGGCAAGCTCTTTGAGGTCGTCTTCGCGCTTGACAACCCCGGCACGCTCAAGGCGGAGATGGACGCCACGGCGACCGTGCAGAGCGGCGACGAGACGATCTACCCCTACGAACCGGGCAAGCTGGAGTATTTCCGCACGGATAAGCTGACCGCGAAGGTCGGCGGCGAGGTCTCTTGGACGGAGATGCTCGCGTATCAGGTCGTGGACGCGGGGCAGAGCGTCGTCACCGTGACCGCGGACAGCAACGACACCGAGATCGCGTCGCTGGAAAACCAGCTCAAGGCGGCGAAGAAGACGCTTGAGGACGCGCAGAAAAACCTCGACTCCCTCACCGCGTTTTCGCCCATCGACGGCACGGTGCTTTCCGTCGGCATTCAGGCGGGCGAGGAGGCGAAGACGGGCACGGTCGCGGTGAGCATCGCGGACACCACGACGATGAAGATCGAGGCGACGGTGGACGAGATGTATATCTCCTACGTCAAGGCGGGCATGCCGATCGACCTCGACCTTTGGGGCGAGAACTCGCTTGTCGGCACGATCGAGAGCGTCAGCCTCTCGGCGAAGTCCGAAAACGGCGTGGCGCGCTTCCCAATGGTCATTACGGTGGACAACAGCGAGGGCCTGCTGATGTCGGGCGCCTACGTTAACTATAAGTTCACGGCGAGCCAGAGCGAAGACTGCCTGCGCGTTCCGATCCAGTGCGTCAAGTCCGCACAGACCACGGACGGCGCGAATTGCAAGGTACTCTTTGTCCGGAGTTACGAGCCGCCGGAGAACGTCGCGGAGCTTTCCGCGAACGCGAGCGTCGGCGAGGGCTTCTATCCCGTTATCGTCGAGGTCGGCATCTCCGACAACCACTTTGTTGAGATCCTCTCCGGCGTCGAGGAGGGGACGGAGGTCTACTCCGGCGTGATGCAGAGCGACAGCAGCGGAGGGATGTTCTTCTAAGCCTATGCTGATCTCATTAAAGGACGTATACAAGATATACGGTGAGGGGCTGGAGAGCGAAGTCCGCGCGCTCGACGGCGTGAACCTTGAAATCGACTACGGCGAGTTCGTCGCCATCGCGGGACAGTCCGGCTCGGGCAAGTCGACGATGATGAACGTGCTCGGCTGTCTCGATATTCCCACCTACGGGGACTACTTTCTTGCGGGCAAGGACGTGGCGGAGTTGACCGACAAGCAGCTTTCGCACATCCGCAACAAGCAGATCGGCTTCATTTTCCAGGGCTATAACCTGATCGCATCGCTCACGGCGGTGGAAAACGTGGAGCTTCCGCTCATTTATCAGGGCGTTTCGGCGTTCGACCGGCGCGATATGGCGATGGACGCGCTGGAGCGCGTGGGACTTGCCTCGCGCGCGAAGCACCTGCCGAGCGAGATGTCCGGCGGACAGCAGCAGCGCGTCGCCATCGCGCGCGCCATCGCGGCGCATCCGCCGATCATCATGGCGGACGAGCCGACGGGCGCGCTGGATTCCCGAACGGGACACGAGGTGCTCGGCTTTTTGCAGCAGCTCAACCGCGAGGGCAGCACGATCCTGCTCATCACGCACGACAACGGCATCGCCGCGCCGGCGAAGCGCATCGTGCGCCTTTCGGACGGGAAGATCAT
>CAMVGI010000251.1 GCA_947166955.1 uncultured Clostridia bacterium
GACGTCGTGCGCCGCGATTTGAACCGCGAGCTCGACGGAAAGGCGCTCGACGAGGAGACGGAGCGCGTGCTCTCAGACCCCGATTTTAAGTATGTGATGAGGCATGAGAGAAAAGAGAGCCTTAATCTCAACGCGCTGCGCGCCGACGGCATCGCGCTGGGGCAGTACCCGAAGCGGGCGGAGCAGCTCCGCGCGCGTGAAACGGAGCTTGGCGGAGAAGCCCCCGCCGCGCCGGAAAAGTATCAAACGGCCCCGCGCGATAACGCGGAGCAGCGGAAAACGAGGTGAGAAACCGTGCCGAGACCCGAAGAAGCCGGAGGCTATCAAGCCTACATCGACAGCCTGTGGGGACAGCTTGAGCAAAACGCCGAGCCGCGTACCCTCTCGCAGATCATCGCCGCCGAGTGCTGTTGGATGCAGGAGCCGCGGGAGCAGTCGCTCACCGCGAAGCCGGATACGGAGAAGATCGACGGCTGGGCGCGGCGGATTGAGAACTCCGACGCTTTCCGCCGCTCGCTCGCGAAGGAGGAGAAGATGAACGAGCTTCTCAAAAAGCGGGACGCCGAGGGACTGATGGAGGATCTCCTCGCCGAGCTGGAGAAGCCGCGGCGCGAGCGCGCCGAGAGGGCGCGCGAGCGCGGACGGAACGCGCCGGAAACCGCCGCGCCGGAAAACACCTCTCGGTAGAGTGAGCGTGCCGGACGCTCCGATAAGACAGTGGATCGCCGCGAACGCGGCGGGCGCGCTCTACTGCGTTGTCCTCGGCGTCAAGTTCGCCAAGGCGGAGGAGCCGCAGGACCGCGAGAAGGCGAAGGGCGCGCTCAAGAACGCGATCATCGGCTTCGTGCTGATCTTCGTGCTCATCCTCGCGCTGAACCTGCTCATGCCCGTTATGATCAACTGGGTCAACCAGCAGGCGGGCAGCACCGTCATCACCGGCACCAAGTAAACGCGCGCGTCACGGGCGGGAGGCGCCGCCTCCCGCCCCGCTCCGAGGGCGCAAGCCGCGCGGCTTGCGCCTTGGGAGAGAGAAAAACGGCGCGGAACAGAAAAGGAGTGACGCGATATGATGAAACGCAAAAAGCTCGGAGGCCTTGCCCGCAGGGCGGCGTCGCTGCTGCTCGCGGCGGCGATGCTCGTGCCGTTCGGCGCGTTCGCGCCCAAGGCGCGCGCCGCGGTGGTCACGCCGAAGAGCGGCTCGATCAACCTCGTGGAGTGGGACTGGATCGACGATATCCAGACCATTGCCACGGACGCCGACTGCGCCGACGCCGACGCGAAATACTCCCGCATCATGCTCTATCAGGAGGCGGACGGCGACCGCTATTTCCTCAACGCCGACGCCAACGACGGCACCACGAAAGACAACGGCCTCAGCAAGTACAACGAGGTAGAGATCAAGCACGTTTCGGACTTCCGCGTCGGCTTGGACAAATTCAAGGAGTGGAACGACGACCTTGTCGCCGGCGACCACTTCATCACCGTGGGCGGCGTGCGCGCCCCTTATATCCAGTACGCAGGGACAAAGGAAGGGTATCACACGTGGCGCCTCTGGTCGGCGGATAAGAATACCGACGCGCGGCAGGACTATACCTTCATGCTGGTGAACGACTATGAGGATCTGGATCTCCGCCGCACCGACGGCGGCTTCAGCGACCCCCACTCCTTCTACGGGGGGGGTAATGAGCGCATCCGCAGCGACGGCTGGATCATCGCGAGGAAGTTTGTCGCCGCGACGGGCGGCAACGTGGTGTGGGATCAGACCAACCACGCCATCTGGCATTGGGACAACGACAGCGGCGGATGGAACGAATCGCTGGACTTTGATATCGACACGGGCAAAAAAGAGCTGCTCGCCAAGGCGTGGCAAAACGGCACCGACACGGGCGTGGAGAACTTCAAGATCTACCTCGGCAGGGAGCACAAGACCGGCGCGCTGACGAGCGACTTCTCCGTCAACGACGATCAGATCACCACCCTCGGCAACCCCGCCTACTACATCTGCAAGGGCTCGACGCTGCGCGTCAAGAGCGGCGGCATCCTCAGCGTCACCGGCACGCTGCTCAACGACGGCAAGATCGTCATTGAGGACGGCGGGCTGCTCATCCTCAACGACGGCGCGCGGATCATGCCGCTGACCAAGTACGACACCGCCTGCGGCGCCATCACCAGCACCGGCGGCAGCATCGTCGTGGGTGAGAACGCGATGCTCTGCGGGGGCGGCACCAACGGGCTCGTCCTCAACGGCGGCGGCGTCATCAACTACGGCGTCATCGCCGCCGAGTCCATGACCATCTCCGCGCCCTACACCGTGGAGAACCGCGAGAGCGGCTGGATCATCGCGGGACACTCGCCGTCCCGCGCCACGCGCGTCCAGCTCCTGCGCGACTCCTTCAACAAGACCGTTACCGACCTCAGCAAGGATCTCGACAGCCTGTTCGCCAAGGTCGAGAACGTTAACAGCATCCACAACATCGTCGACAACGCCGTCGTCGGCAAGCCGTCGCAGGTGAAGCTCTACGGCGAAAAGGCGCTTTCCGCCTCGGAGTCCACGGTGCTCACGGTCTATGTCAAGGACAAGTACCACAGCACGGAGACGAAGCTCTTCCAGGAGCGGGCGAGCAACGTGAGCCTGCGGATGGACGGAGACAAGGCGGTCTTCACCGCGGGCGGCAGGGACTACACTGTAGAGGATCAGATGATTTCCGCCACTGTCTCTACGGGCAAGGGCGCTGAGAAGCTCTTCACCAATTATGTCGTTGGCGGTCCGGAAAACATGAGCTGGGACAAGGCGCTTGCGGTCGAGCTGGAGCCCGCCTGCGCGCCGGGAACGCGGCTCGACTGCGGCAACAATGGCGCATCCGGCGCCAACGTATATATCTACAACGCGCACGGCGCAGGGCAGCAGAAATGGATCATCCGCCGCGAATCGAGCGGCACGGTGAACGGCACGCCAAGATACATCTACAGCATCAGAACCGCCATGAACAAGGAGGAAACTGTGTGGCTGGACGTCACTGGCAATGGGAATCGGCCGTCGGGAACCAATGTGGGGCTCTACACCCGTGACGGCGATAGCGATCAACATTGGGCGATTGAATACGTGGGGGACGGCTACTTCTACCTGCGCAACTACGGCAATCAGGGCGCCTGCCTTGACGTGAATGGCGGCGGAGGCTCCGAGTCCAACGTGCAGATTTATACGGCAAACGGGAGCAACGCTCAGAAGTGGCGCATCGCCAATCAGTTCACCGAGCAGGTGTTCGTCAGCGCGCTGAATGCCGCCGGAGTCTAGTAGCGCGCCGCGGGCGATGGAAGGAGAAGGGCCTATGAAAAAGCTTATGGAAAGCGTCGGCGACAAGCTCAAGAGCGGGAAACCGCATGACGGCCGTGCTCCCGACTACG
>CAMVGI010000252.1 GCA_947166955.1 uncultured Clostridia bacterium
TTCATGCAGCAGTTCTGCGACCCCGAGGAGATGGAGTATCCGTACCTGAAGAAGGCGCTCGACGCTGCAGGGATCCCGTTCATCAAGCTCGGCGTCGACCAGCAGATGCGCGACTTCGGGCAGGCGGCGACCGCCATTCAGGCGTTTGTCGACGTGCTCGCGATGAATTAAGACCAATCAAAAATCCTTTGAGAAAGGAGTTATTACATGCCAACAGCAGAATACGGACCGCTTTTTGTCGTCCTCATGGGCGTCGGCACGGTGTTCTTCGGCCTGATCTGCATCATCTTCCTCACGGCGATCATGGGCAAGATCATGAGCAAGATCACGCCGCCTCCCGCGCCCAAGAACGACACGCTTGCCGAGGTGCAGAAGGTCGCCCAGCAGCACCCGCAGCAGACTGCCTCCGGTATCCCGACGGACGTGATCGTGGCGATCACGGCGGCGCTTTCGGAAGACCCGGGCATTTCCTCGCGCGGATGGAACATCACAAGCATCAAAAAATCTATTTAAAATAAGGAGAAAATCACAATGGTTAAGTCTTACAGAGTCACCGTCAACGGCGTCAGCTACGACGTCACCGTGGAGTCCGCCGGCGGCGGCCGCGGCGGTTATGCCGCTCCCGCGTATCATCCCGCTCCCGCGGCTGCGCCCGCCGCTCCCGCGGCTGCTCCGGCTCCCGCCGCCGCTGCCGCTCCCGCGGCTGCTCCGGCTCCCGCTGCCGCTCCTGCGGCCGCTCCCGCCGCCGGCGGCTCCGGCGCCGTGACCTCCCCGATGCCCGGCACGATCCTCGACGTCAAGGTCAGCGCCGGTCAGAGCGTCAAGGAGGGCGACGTCCTGTTCATCCTTGAGGCGATGAAGATGGAGAACGAGATCTTTGCTCCCGCCTCCGGCACCGTTTCCTCCGTCGCAGTCCAGAAGGGCGCTACCGTCAACCCCGGCGACACGCTTTGCGTGATCGGCTGAGAATTGGGCGACACCTCTCTTCTATAACTGTGATTGAAAGGAAAGCTGGAATATGCAAGCTATTTTGAACTTCGCGCAGCAGACCGGCTTTTATCAGTTCTCGCAGGGCGGCAATTGGAAGATGCTCATTATGATCGCCGTCTCCTTCGTCCTGCTCTACCTCGCGATCGTCAAGCAGTTCGAGCCGCTGCTCCTTCTGCCGATCGCGTTCGGTATGCTGTGCACCAACCTCCCCGGCGCGGACATGTTCCACGAGATCATCTTCGCCGGCGGACACGTCAATTGGGAGATCCTGCACGGTGACCCGGTCACCGCGACGAAGCTGCTGGAGCTTTACCAGCACGGCGCCTTGCATGACGTGATCGCGCCCTATGCGGCGCAGCTCATGGCTGCGGCGACCGATATGTTTGGCGCGGGCCAGATCGAGGGCCTTGTCTCCGAGGTCGCCTCCTCCGGCATCACGGACACGCTGGAAGCGCAGCTCAGCGCCCTTGCCTATGCCGAGCAGTATGTCGGCACCATCGGCAACGTCACCGTGACCGCGGGCCTCCTCGACATCCTCTACCTCGGCGTCAAGCTCGGCATCTATCCGTGCCTGATCTTCATGGGCGTCGGCTCGATGACCGACTTCGGCCCGCTGATCGCGAACCCGAAGTCCCTGCTGCTCGGCGCCGCCGCGCAGCTCGGTATCTTCATGACCTACGTGGGCACGCAGTACATGGGCTTCACCGCGAAGGAGTCGTCCTCCATCGGTATCATCGGCGGCGCGGACGGCCCGACGGCGATCTACGTCACCTCGCGTCTCGCGCCCCACCTGCTCGGACCCATTGCGGTCGCCGCATATTCGTACATGGCGCTCGTGCCGGTCATTCAGCCCCCGATCATGAAGGCGCTGACCACCAAGGAGGAGCGCATGATCAAGATGCGCCCGCTGCGCGCGGTCAGCCAGAAGGAAAAGATCATCTTCCCGATCATGATCACCGTGTTCGTCGCCCTGCTGGTGCCCTCCGCGGCGCCGCTGGTCGCCTGCCTGATGCTCGGCAACCTCGCCAAGGAATCCGGCGTGGTCGAGCGTATCACCAAGACCATGGGCAACGAGTTGATGAACATCGTTACGATCTTCCTCGGCTTCACCGTCGGCGCGACGGCGACCGCCACCACGTTCCTCACGCTCCAGACCATCGAGATCATGGCGATGGGCGTCGTGGCGTTCGGCTTCGGCACCGCGGGCGGCGTGCTGCTGGCGAAGCTCATGAACGTGTTCCTCAAGGAGAAGATCAATCCGCTCATCGGCTCCGCCGGCGTTTCCGCCGTCCCGATGGCGGCGCGCGTTTCGCAGGTCGTCGGTCAGAAGGAGAACCCCTCGAACTTCCTCTTGATGCACGCCATGGGCCCGAACGTCGCGGGCGTGATCGGCTCCGCGATCGCCGCCGGCGTGTTGATGGCGCTGTTCGGCTGAAGCAATATCAAAAAATTGAAACGGCAGCCCCGAGGGCTGCCGTTTTCACAAGGAGGAAACGCATGAATTACAACGATCTTACCCCCGCGCAGGCGAAAGAGGAGTATGCCAAGACGCTTGCCGAGTACGAGGCGATCAAGGCCAAGGGCCTCAAGCTCAACATGGCGCGCGGCAAGCCGTCGAAGCAGCAGCTCGACCTGGTCAGCGACATCCTCACCGTGCTCTCCGACCCCGCCGACTGCGTGGACGAGGGCATCGACGCGCGCAACTACGGCGAGCTGGCGGGCCTTCCGTGCGCGCGCAGGTACTTTGCCGACGTGCTCGGCTGCAAGAGCGAGCAGGTCTTTGCCGGCGGCAGCGCGAGCCTGACGCTCATGTACGACGTGATTGCCAAGGGCATGACGCACGGTCTTCTGCACAGCGAGAAGCCGTGGGCGAAGCAGGACGGCCTCAAGTGGCTCTGCCCCGCGCCGGGCTATGACCGCCACTTCCGCATCACCGAGTCCTTCGGCTTCGAACTTATCACCATCCCCATGACCGAGAACGGCCCCGACATGGACAAGGTCGAGGAGTACATCAAAGACCCCAAGGTCAAGGGCATCTGGACGGTGCCGAAGTACTCCAACCCCGACGGCGTCATCTACTCCGAGGACACCATCCGCCGCCTCGCGTCGATGAAGCCCGCCGCGCCGGACTTCACGCTCATGTGGGACAACGCCTACGGCGTGCATGAGTTTGCGGGCGACTATGTGCCGTTCCCCGACATGCTGAGCCTGTGCGAGCAGTACGGCAACGCCGACATGGTCTTCGAGTTTGCCTCCACCTCCAAGATCACGCTCCCGGGCGCGGGCATCGCGTGCTTCGCATGCTCGGAGGCGAACATGAAGTATATGCTGGGGCTCCTCGGCGTGCAGCTCATCTCCTACGACAAGGCCAACCAGCTCCGCCACGTGAAGCACCTCAAGCACAAGGCGC
>CAMVGI010000253.1 GCA_947166955.1 uncultured Clostridia bacterium
GCTGCCGTACGTCCGCGGTCGCTTCCCCGCCTATTTCGCTTTGAGGCGGAGCGCCCTCCGCAAGCGGATAGGCGGAGTCGCACATCAGCTGCGGCGCCTTTTCGTCGCGGACGGACAGCTTGCCCTTGGCGCAAACGACCTGCCCCTCCTTCAGATAACTGCCGCTGGTTTCAAGGCAGCGCGTAAAGCAGAGCATTTCCATCGCGCCCGTGTCGTCCTCAAGCGTGACGTAGGCCATGAGCGTGTTCTTCTTGGTCGTCTTGGTTTTGCTGGAGGTCACGACGCCCGCCAGCGTGACGCGCTGCTCGTCGGAAAAGACAGTCGGTCCGCCCTCCTGCGCGAAATCGTCGCGAATTTTTCCAATCGGCACGGCGCCCGCCGCCCTTGCCGCGGCGCGGTAGGCGTCCATGGGATGTCCGGAGAGGTAAAGCCCCGTCGTCTCCTTCTCCATAGCCATCTTCTCCGCGTCGGAGAACTCCGGAATGTCCGGCAGTACCAGCTCCGAACGCTGCGGCGCGCCCTCGCTCATGCCGAAAAAGTCGATCTGCCCCTCCAAATTGGCGCGATTGCTGTTGGCGATGCCGTCCATGACCTTTTCGTACACGCGGATGAGCTGCGAGCGCTTGTACCCCATGGAATCGAACGCGCCAGCGCGGATAAGATTCTCGACCGCGCGCTTGTTCATATCGGCGCCGTCCATGCGGCGGCAGAAGTCCTGAAAATCGGTAAACGGGCCGTTTTCCCCGCGATCCGCCATGAGCCGCGCGATCAGTCCGCGCCCGATGTTTTTGATGGCGACGAGCCCGAAGCGGATCCCCTCCGCCTCTACGGAAAAGCCTCCCTGCGAATGGTTGACGTCCGGCGGCAGAAGCGCAATGCCGCAGTCCTTGCACTCGGCGAAGTACTCGTTGACCTTCTCGGACGAGTCTAGCACGCTGGAGAGCAGCGCCGCCATGTACTCCTTGGTATAGTGGCGCTTGCAGTACGCCGTCTGGTACGCGACGACCGCGTAGGAAACCGCGTGCGCCTTGTTGAAGGCGTAGTTGGCGAAGTCGTAGATGTCCTGATAGATCGCCTCCGCGGTCTCCTCCGGAATACCGTTGGCAATGCAGCCCGCAATACCACGCTCCGGATCGCCATGCACAAAGGTCGTCCGCTCGCGCTCAACGTCTTTTGCCTTTTTCTTGCTCATGGCGCGGCGGATCATGTCCGCCTGTCCGAGCGAGTAACCCGCGAGACGGCGGAAAATCTCGATGACCTGCTCCTGATAGACAATGCAGCCGTAGGTCACGCGCAGGATGGGCTCCAGTGACGGATGCATGTAGCGCACGAGCTTTGGATCGTGCTTGCTCGCGATGAAGCGCGGGATCGAGTCCATCGGGCCGGGGCGGTAGAGCGCGATGATGGCGGTGAGGTCCTCCACGTTTTCCGGCTTGAGCCCCACGCAAACGCCCGTCATACCCGCCGATTCGAGCTGAAATACGCCCGAGGTCTTCCCTTGCTGGAGCATTTCGTAGGTTGCCGGGTCATTCTCCGGGATGTTTGCGAGCGTAAAGGATTTATCCTTTTCACGTATCATTTTTACGGCATCGTCAAGGATAGTCAGGTTGCGAAGGCCGAGAAAGTCCATCTTGAGAAGCCCCAACTCCTCAAGCGTTACCATGGTGTATTGACAGACGATGGTCTCATCGTTGCGCGCGAGCGGTACATAGCTTACGACGGGGTCTTTGGTGATGACGACGCCCGCGGCGTGGGTCGAAGCGTGGCGCGGCATGCCCTCAAGCGCCTTTGCGGTGTCGATCAGACGCTTCACCTGTTCGTCATTTTCGTATTTTTCCCGCAGTTCTCGCGAGAGCCGCAGCGCATCGTCGAGCGTGATGTGCAGCGCGGCGGGAATGAGCTTTGCGATCACGTCGCAGTCGGCGTAGCTCATGTTGAGGGCGCGTCCGACGTCGCGGATGACGCCGCGCGCCGCCATCGTACCGAAGGTAACGATCTGCGCGACGTGATCCTCCCCGTACTTGCGCCGGACGTATTCCACCACCTCGCCGCGGCGCATATCGCCGAAGTCCATGTCGATATCGGGCATGGAGACGCGCTCGGGATTCAGAAAGCGCTCAAAATAGAGCGCATATTGCATGGGATCAATGTCCGTGATGCGCAGGCAGTAAGACACCATGCTCCCTGCCGCGCTGCCGCGTCCCGGCCCCACGGGAATGCCGACGCTCTTTGCATAGCGCACAAAATCGGAAACGATGAGAAAATAGTCCGTAAAGCCCATTTTCTCAATCATATTCAGCTCATATTCAAGCTGTTTGCGGTATTCGGGGCTGCCCTCGCCGTAACGCTCGGCATACCCCTCGTCGCAGAGCTTTTTAAGATAGGTAAAACTGTCATAACCCTTTGGCAGCTTGAATTCCGGCAGGTGGTATTTGCCGAAAGTGAACTCCATATTGCACCGCTCGGCAATTTTTCCGGTGTTCTCCACCGCCTCGGGGTACTCCGGAAACAGCGCCGCCATCTCTTCCGTCGAGCGGAGATAGAAATTCTGCGGCTCGTAGCGCATGCGGTTCTCGTCGTCCACGGTCTTGCCCGTCTGGATACACAAAAGCACGTCGTGCGCCGCGGCGTCCTCCTTGCGCAGATAGTGCGCGTCGTTAGTCACAACGAGCGGAAGGCCGGTCTCTTCATGCAGGCGCAGAATGCCGCGGTTGACGATTGCCTGATCGCGGATGCCGTGGTCTTGCAGCTCCAAATAAAAATGTTCGGGGCCGAAAATCTCGGAGAGCGTCAGAGCGTATTCCTTCGCCCCCTCGTAGTTCCCCGCCTTTATCCGCCGCGGAATCTCGCCCGCAAGGCAGGCGGAGAGCGCGATCAAGCCCTCGTGATGCTCGCGCAGGAGGTCGAGGTCGATGCGCGGTTTGATGTAAAAGCCCTCGATGTGCGCCATCGAGACCATATAGGAAAGGTTGCGGTAACCCGTCTCGTTTTCGCACAGCAGGACCAGATGGCGCGCCTCAGCGTCAAATTCGTGCTGTTTTTGAAAGCGCGTGCGCGGCGCGACATAGACCTCGCAGCCGATGATCGGCTTGACGCCCTCCGCCTTGCAGGCACGATAAAAGTCGATCACGCCGTACATGACGCCGTGATCGGTGATCGCGCAGGCGTCCTGCCCCATGGATTTTACGAGCTTCGGCAAATCGCGGATGCGGCAGGCGCCGTCGAGCAGGCTGTATTCCGTATGCACGTGCAGATGGGCAAACGACATGTTACGCTTCTTCCTCGTTTAAAATGTTTTCGACAAGCTCCACGGCGGACGCGATCATCACGCCGCAGTGATCGGCGATACCGAGCGCCTTGACCGCGTCGCTCGGCTCCTCTTTTTCGTTTCT
>CAMVGI010000254.1 GCA_947166955.1 uncultured Clostridia bacterium
GACCGCTACGGCGTCGGCGCGGACGGCTGGTATGTCAACGAGGAGGACGGCCGCCTTGCGTCCGTACACGGACAAAACGCGCTCAACGTGCCGGAGCCGAAGAAGACCAACGAGACGATCGAGCTTTCGCAGAAAGCGGCGGAGGATAAGAAGGTCTACGCCGTCTACCGCGAGGCACAGACCTATGAGATCAGGATCTGGTACACGCGCTTTCTGGCAGAGCACTTCATCGGAGACGAGGGCAAGCTCGCCGACGCAGACAAGCTCACGGCGGACAACTATCTCAACGGCGGCAGTATCTACCAGCCTGTTATTTACATGGTCAACCCGATCCTGGAGCGCGGTAAGGGCGGTATGCACACCTTCCAGCTCGCGGATATTGCGGGCTATTCGCTCGTCACCGACGCCGCGCTGAACAGCTCCTACAACGGGAAAACAGGGCATGTCGAGCCGTTCTGGGGATTCGAGGAAAAGAACGGAAAATATAAGCCGTTTTCAGCAGCGGAGCAGGCAAGGTGCGCCTTGCAGGGCGACGCCAAGCACGGCTATACCCTCACGGTCCGGATCGACAAGCCCTGTGCCTACGGCGTGCTCTACGACGCGGATCTGGTCGAGTTCGACGCAACGTTTGTTTTTGATTCTACCGCAAAAGGCATCGATACGTATCAAAAGGACAGCCTGAGCGCGAACGCCGCGGCGATTCAGGAAAAACTGAAAAAACAGCCGTATGCGGCGTATTCGACGGAGAAAGACACCTTCTATCGCGCAACGGTACATATGGCGTATCCGGAAAACGTGACGGTGTGGCCGGATCTCAGTACGCTTCGATTTGACGGATTCCGGCTCCTTGACGCGGAAAACACCGTTGTGACCGCCATCAAGAAAAGCGGCGTGCCGGTGAAGGAAAAGCCGCTCACGGTCTATTATACGCGCGAGCGGTATACGCTCGGCTTCAACCTCGACAACGGCATCTACTACGGCGAACCGGACGCGGACGGAAAGCAGAGTACACTGAACGTGCTCGAACAGAAGGAAGTTTACTACAACGAGCCGCTCAAGAACTATTTCCCCAAGCCGAAGCCGGACGGCGACGGAACGGGTAAAAAGACCGACGGATTGTACCGCAAGGGCTATACGCTCCTTGGGTGGTATTTCTATCCCGCCGAGCTGTACGGCACGGACGAGGGCGAAGAAAAGGCGGTCTACGTTTCGGTGGAGGAACTGGAAAACGGCACCGCGAAGATGCCGCCCTATCACACGGTCGCCAAGGCGAATTGGCTGGCTGACGAGTATGCAAAACTCCGCCTTGAGATCTACGTGCAGGACGTGCTGGACGACAAGAACAAGACAGAGGGGCGAAGCTACGCACTCTACAACACGTATTCAATTGGCGATGACGACGAGAAAGTAAAAATCAGCGAATATTGCAAGTCGGACGACAACGAGCTGCTTCGCGCGGTGTATGCGGCGCAGGACTGCGTGGTCACCGTTCCGATCGAGGACGGCATCCGAAGCTACCTCGACAAAGGAAGCGGAACGATGAAATGCCCGCAGCTCACGCTTGACACGAGCGTGGCGGAAAGCAGCCTGAAGGGAAAAGGCGCCGCGACCTACGAACTGGACGAACGCGGCGACGGCGCGGCGGTCTTCCGCCTGTTCTACAAGCGCAACAAGATCACGTTCGAATTCCGCGAGACGACGGACTCCGACCCGTTTCTGACGTTTGACGGCCTCTACGAGGCTCCGCTTTCGCATTATGGTTATGAATGGCCGAAGCCTGCGGAGGACGACCAGAACCAATCGCAATATTGGACCGCTTATGCGGGCGGGACCGGTACGATCAGCAATGCGAAACTTTCGTTCCTTGACAGTTTCTATTATGACTCGTGGATCACGGGTGACGCTCGACACGAAACGACATTGTATTTTGTCAGGCACAAGACGGGAGGAACCTATTCCGTCAGTTTCTATCTCGAAAAAATCAGCGGCAATCCGCGAGACGGCGAACTGCGTGCTTTAGTGAATCAAGGCACGGGTGCGAATGATTTTTCCGATGAGATGGACGATGCGGTTACAGATGGGGGGAAGAGCCGTTTCCTCGCGGAACCGAACTTTGTGGAGCGGTTTGATTCGACGAAGCCGCCTGTTTGGTTCAGGATCGACGGCGACTCGACCGCCATAACCTTTACGCCTAACGATAAGTATAGCGGCTATACCATGGGGCATTTCATTACGGATCTCAAGGACGCGAAATATACGGCTTGGGGCTTATTTAAAGTTTGGAGTTTTGACGAAAAGCTGTATAAGAACAAGTTCCATAGCTGGCGCGTTGTGCAAAGCCAGCCTTATGAGAACGACGGGCTTGCCAACGAGAACCGGACCGCCGTCCGCTTTGCGCCTACCCTTGAGATGTATAACTCCCGCAACGTCTACCGCGTGTACTTCAACAACATCAAGTGGGGCGGCGAGACGCAGTTCGTCGACGCCTATCTCTACGGCGCGACCCTCGACAGACTGCCGAATATAAAGGGCAACGAGAGCGCCTACCGGCCCGAGGGCCTCGACGAGACCTATCAATTCGTCGGCTGGAACACGCGCAGCGACGGTCTGGGCGAGTGGTGGGACTATATCGGCGGCAGCGGCGGAAAAACGCCGTTTGCGGAAGGCAGCCCCTATTCCGGCTCCAAGTGGAAAGAGGACGGCACGGTGACCGCGCACTCGACCGGAGAACCGGTGACGATGCCCGCGAACAACCTGTCGGTATACGCCGTCTGGCGCACCGGCGAGGTGACGGTCAACTGCTACTCCATGCTGGCGAAGGACGGCGGCGGGAAGATCAACGGCTTTGTCCAAAAGGACGGCGAGGGGAAGTATCCCTACGAAAGCCCCGTGGTGCTCAAGTCCTTCCCGGGCGGGCGCATCGGCGGGCAGCTTGCCGCGCTGCGCAGCAGCTATGGCCTGATCGTGTACAACGAGATCCCGAATATCCTCGTTCTTGGCAGCAAGTATTATCGCTTTACGGGCTGGTATCAGGCGAGCGATAATGACATTAAAAACGGTGTCGACCCGAACACGCTGACGCAGCGCTTCAACGAGAGCGACTACGTCGCCGTGAGCGGAAATACGCTCAATCTGGTCGCGCGCTGGGAGCAGATCGACGGCTGGCGCGGCTATACTATCGAGTGTGTGCTCCATAAGGACGCCGCCGACACCGAACCACCCGAGAAGCTGACGAAGACGAACCGCGCCTGCGGCTATCCGGACGCGCAGGCGGGCAAGCCGCTCTGCCTCCCCGCCCATTGGACCGACGAGGCCGCTTAGTCTTTCTCTGAACATGCTATTGCTCCTTTCCGCCGAGGATGGCCCGGTAAATCGCCAGGTCCT
>CAMVGI010000255.1 GCA_947166955.1 uncultured Clostridia bacterium
AGAGAAATCTAACTTTACAATTTCTTTGTAATTCGCAAGAAAAATGAACCGTCTGACCCTCGCGCTGCTCGTTGCGCTGCTGCCGGTCGTAAGCGTTGCCGCCTCCGCGGATAACGGCAGCGGGACGGCCCTGCCCTTTACCGACGTGGACGAAAGCGACTATTTCCGCGACGCCGTCGTGTGGGCGTACGAAAACGGCGTAACGACCGGCACGAGCAAGACCGCGTTCTCCCCCGCCGCGACCTGCACGCGCGGCCAGGTCGTCACCTTCCTCTGGCGCGCGATGGGCGAGCCGGAGCCGCAAAGCTATAACTACACCCCGTTTATGGACGTGAGCCTCAACGCCTACTATTATAAGCCGGTCATGTGGGCGGTCGAGCAGAAGATCACGGACGGCACCTCGGATTGGCTGTTCTCGCCCGATCAGACCTGCACCTACGGCCACATCCTCACCTTCCTCCACCGTGCGAACGGCTCTCCCGACGCCAAGACGACCGATTTGACGAAGTCCTGGGCGGAGAGCTGGTACAAACAGTCGGTCTCGTGGGCGGACGGCAGCGGGCTGCTCGGCATCCTGCGCGACGGCTTCGACCCGACCGCTCCCTGCCCGCGCGGCGACATGGTGGAGTTCCTGTTCCGCAACGCGGGCGGCACGCCGGTGCAAAGCGCGAAGCCCGCGCCGCTGCTCGAACAGATCGCGGGCAAGAAATTCACCTTTGAAAGCGGCGTCGGCGGTTGGGAAACCGGATTCACCGTCGATAAAGACGGCAACATCAAGGGCCGCTTCTATGACGGGGAGCTCGGCAACACCGGCGCGGATTACCCCAACGGCATGCTGTACGAGTCCGTCTTCACCGCGAAGCTGACCGATATCAAGGTGATCGCCAATGGCATTTATCAGGCGACGATCTGCGATCAGACGCTTGCCAAGCCGCAGGGCACGGAGGAGATCATCGACGGCACGCTCCACGTCTACACCACGCCCTACGGCATCGAGACCGAGGCCTTGCCGACGTTCAACTTCTACGCGCCCGGATACGAGGTCGCCAGGCTGCCGGAAGAGGCGCGCAGATGGCTCTCGATGAACCTGAGCGTGCCGACGGGCACGGAAAAGCTTCCCTGTTGGGTCGCCTATAACTGGGAAAGCAAGGACCACGTAACGTTCTACGGCAAGTAAGCGCATCCCATCACGCAAAAAACGTCCGGAGGACGGCTCGGAATGAGCCGTCCTCCGGTTTTCCATGTGCTTTTCCGTTTGCTATTTCCCCGCCAGCGCCGCGAGCATGGCGTCCAGCCGTTCCTTGTTCAGCGCGCCGACGCAGTGGTCCACGATCTGTCCGTTTTCGTTGAGCGCGTAGGTCTGCGGAAGCTCCGTCAGCGAATATGCCCGCGCGGCGGAGCCTTTCGTGTCGAACAGCGGCGAGAACGAATAGCCGCCGTCGAGCAGGAACGCCACCGCCTTGTCGCGCGTTTCGCTCCGGCTGCTCGTGCTGTCCACCATAAGGAACACGATCTCCCCGCCGTGCGCAAGGTACGCCTCTTCCAAAAGCTGCATCTCGCTCCGGCACGGCGCGCACCAGCTCGCCCAAAAGTTGAGGAGGACGGGCTTGCCCTTGAAGTCCGAAAGACGCACCTCGTTTTCGAGGATGTCCTCGGCGGTGAAATCCGCCGCGTAGGAAAGCCCCGGCGTCTCCGGCGGAAGGATCAGCTCCGGCGCGAGCTTGTGCCCCAGCGTGTGGTAAAGCCAGCTTCCGCCGAGCAGCACCGCGACGAAAACGACGGCGAGCAGCTTATCCTTCAGCTTTTCCTTGAGCCTCTCCATCACACGCCGTAACGCGCCTCATGCTCCTGCGCGGTGCTCTCGTCTAGCTTCACCGCCGCGATGCGCTCCAGCACGGTCTGCTGCTCCGCCGCGGTCTTGCCGAGGGCGCCCCGCTGGTCGTAAAAGAGCGCCGCGGACGACGCGCCCTTGGTCACATACCAGCGGTCGCTGCCCTCGAATTTGCTCAGCTCGATGTTGACCTGATTGCCGCCGGCGTAGCTCTTGACCCAATAGACGATGTTCAGCCGTCCGAGCTGTTCCAGCGTCTGGGCGTTGATGGTCTCGGTGTTGTTGGCGTTGTAGTAAAGCTCGACGGTCAGCGGGAGCGTCGGCTTGAAGCCGTTCGCCGCGCTCGCGCCGTCGAAGTACGCGCGCGGGAGCCACTTGTAGGCGTCGTCCTTGAGCCGCTCGTTGAAATACGTATCCCAGCCCGCGCGGCCGGACTTCCCGCCCTCGGTAAATCCGCGCCCATAGGGCTCCAGATCGGCAAAGAGGTACTTCATCATCGCCATGCCGTCATCGTAATCGTCCACGAGGCGGTTGACCGCCCACACCCAATACGCCGCAACGCTTCTGGGGTCCCGCACGTCCACGACCTTTTTAAGCTCCGCGAGGTTCCACGGCGCCACTTCGGCGAGCGTGAAGGTCTGGTCCTTCTTCCACGCGCCGGAAAGCCCCTTCGCGTCGAGCGTCTGAATGCTGTGGTCGATCTGCACCGCCGCGCCCCGAATCGCTTTTGCCAGCGGTTCCGACGCCTTGACCGCGTCGCCGAGCGTCTGCGAATTTTTGACGGACTGCGCCGCCGAGGCCGCGTTTTTCAGGAGCTTTGCGCCCTGATTCAGAAGATTGCCGAGATCCGCCATTTTCGTTCCCCCCCTCACTTTCCGTAGGCGCGGTACAAGAACGCCGCCACATCGCCGCGCGGGCAGCTCTCGTCGGGGCTGACCGTGATGCCGGTGCCTTCGAGAAGCCCGCTTCGCGCCGCCCAATCGCGCGCCTCCTCATACCAGCCGTTGCTGCCCGCGCCCATCGCGCGGTAGAGGAAGGTGACGATGTGCGCGCTTGAGCAGGTCTGGTCGGGCGAAAAGGCGTCCGTCGACGTACCGCCGGTAATGCCCTGCTCCACCGCCCAGAGGACGGGCTTGAAGCAGTAGTCGCTCGCGCTCACGTCGCCGAACGGATTCGCCGCGCTCTTCGGCTCGGGCTGACCCGCCGCGCGCCAAAGGAAGGTCACGACCTGACCGCGCGTGCACTTGTCCTTCGTGCCGAAGGTGGTGTCGCTCGTACCTTTGGTCACGCCCTTCTGATACGCCCAATTCACGGCGTCGGCGTAGAGGCCGGACGCCGGAACGTCGGTAAACGGCGCCGCCTTCGTCTCCTGCGGCTTGTTGACGGGCTGCGTCGCCTTGCTGTAGAACGCCTCGTGCTCCGTCTGGGTGCTCTCGTCAAACTTCACCGCCGCGATGCGCGCGATCGCCGCCTGCTGCTCCGACATGCTCTTGCCAAGGGCACGGCGTCCACGACGCTTTTCTACGACCAGAGAAACGCCCTTGGCA
>CAMVGI010000256.1 GCA_947166955.1 uncultured Clostridia bacterium
ATATTCGCGATGTAAACGTCCTTGCGCGCAAGACCGATGATCGAAAGCATGTCGTCAAGCAGCTTGCCCGCACGCCCAACGAAGGGCTCGCCCTGCTCGTCCTCGTTCGCGCCGGGGCCTTCGCCGATGAACAGCACCTCCGCGTTCCGGCTCCCGACGCCGAAGACGACGTTTTTCCGCGTTTCGCACAGCGAGCATTCGCGGCAGGCTTTGCATTCTTTTTCCAAAAGCTCCCAACTATCCGCCATATTATCCTCCATGCGTGATTTTCACGCTGCTTGCCCTCACATGTGTTTTTCGACCCACGCCAGAATGTCGGCGCGGACCTGGTCTTTTTCCTTTTCGTTGAGGATCTCGTGGCGAAGCCCCGGATAGAGCTTGAGCGTCACGTCCTTCACGCCCGCGCGCCGAAAGCTCTCGTACGCCTTGGTCGTGCCCTTGCCGCAGTCGCCCACGGGGTCCATCGCGCCGGAGATGAAGAGAACGGGCGTGTCCATGTCCATCTTCGCGAGATTCGAGCCCTTTTCGATGAAGCCGATGCCGCCGAGCATGTCGCGGAACAGCCCCACCGTCGTCTGTCCGCCGCAGAGCGGGTCGGCGATGTAGGCGTCCACATTCTCGGGGTTCGCGCTGAGCCAATCGTAATTGGTGCGCTTGGGCTCGAACGGCTTGTTGTACGCGCCGAAGGCGAGATTGTCGACGGCGGCGTTAAACTTATCGAAGCCGGTCTTTTTGCCGTAGAAGTTCGCCGCCAGCTTGCCGCCCGCGAGCATGAAGCCGGGCTGCTGGCCCGTGCCCATGACGATCGCGCCTTTGACCGTGCCGGGGTAGCGGATGAGATAGGTGCGCGCGAGGAACGAGCCCATCGAGTGCCCCATCAGGAAATACGGGAGGTTCGGGTACTTCTGCGCGGTGAGGCTGCGCAGGGCGTGCATATCGTCCACCACATGCGTCCAGCCGTCGCGCTCGCCGAAGTACAGCGTCGGCGCGCCCTCGGCGACGCTCTGCCCGTGGCCGATATGGTCGTTTGCCACGACGACAAAACCCTTCTCCGTCAGAAATTCCGCGAACGGCTCATAGCGCAGCGCGTACTCCGCGACGCCGTGCGCGATCTGGTAAACGCCGCGCGCGTCGCCGTCCGGCGCCCATTCCACGGCGTGGATCTGCGTCTTTCCGTCGGAAGAGGGAAAATAAAATTCTTTGCGATTTGCCATAGCAATATGTACCTCCCTGTGTTATAATCATTCTAACTTAATGATTCTATCATATTTTTTCATCATTGAACAGGGGGAGTTTTATGAAAAAATACGTTTTGGCTCTCGATCAGGGAACGACCAGCTCGCGCGCGATCCTCTTCGGCAAGGACGGAAAGATCGTTGCCAAGGCGCAGCAGGGCTTTGCGCAGATCTATCCCAAACCGGGCTGGGTCGAGCACGACCCCATGGAGATCTGGAACACCGAGCGCGCCGTGGCGGCGCAGGCGCTGCGCGAATCCGGCCTCGCTTCCGAGGTGGCGGGCATCGGCATCACCAATCAGCGCGAGACGACCATCGTCTGGGACAAGGCGACGGGCAAGCCCATCTATAACGCCATCGTCTGGCAGTGCCGCCGCACGGCGGACATCTGCGACGCCCTCGTGCGCGACCATCACGGCGTGAGCGAGCTGGTCGCGGAGAAGACGGGGCTTTTGATCGACGCGTATTTCTCCGGCACAAAGATCCGCTGGCTCCTCGACAACGTGCCCGGCGCGCGGGAAAAGGCGGAGCGCGGCGAGCTTCTTTTCGGCACGGTGGAAACGTGGCTCATCTGGCAGCTCACCGGCGGCAAGGCGCACGTCACCGACTATTCCAACGCCTCGCGCACGATGCTCTTCAACATCCATACCCTCACGTGGGACACGGAGCTGTGTCGGCTTTTGAACATCCCGATGGCGATGCTGCCGAAGCCCGTGGGCAATTCCGAGGTCTACGGCGTCGTCGCGGACGGCATCGAGGGGCTGGAGGAGCTTGCGGGCGTGCCGGTGTGCGGCGCGGCGGGCGACCAGCAGTCGGCGCTGTTCGGGCAGGGGTGCTTTGAGCGCGGACAGGCGAAGAACACCTACGGCACGGGCTGCTTCACGCTGATGAACGTCGGCGAGCAGCCGGTGCGTTCGCGCGCGGGGCTTGTGACCTCGGTCGCGTGGAACGTCGGCGGGAAGACGACCTACGCGCTGGAGGGCAGCGTGTTCAATGCCGGAAGCGCCATCCAATGGCTGCGCGACGAGATGCACCTTATCGACAGCGCGCCGGAGTGCGACAAGCTTGCCGAGAGCGTGCCGGATACCGGCGGCGTATACCTTGTGCCGGCGTTTACCGGCCTCGGCGCGCCGTATTGGGATATGTACGCGCGCGGCTGCGTCGTGGGCATGACGCGCGGCACGTCCCGCGCGCACTTTGCCCGCGCGGTGCTGGAATCCATCGCCTATCAGGTCACCGACCTGATGACGGCGATGCGTCAGGATGCGGGGTGCGAGATCTCGATCCTGCGCGTGGACGGCGGCGCGAGCGTGAGCGATTTGATGATGCAGTTTCAGGCGGATCTGCTGCGCATCCCCGTCGACCGCCCCGTGATGGTCGAGACGACGGCGTTCGGCGCGGCGGCGCTGGCGGGCCTCGCGGCGGGCTTGTGGAAGGACATGGACGAGGTGCGCGCGGTGCGCGAGAGCGCGAGGATCTTCCGCCCCGAGCGCGAGCAGTACGAGTGCGAGGGCCTCTACCGCGGCTGGCAGCGCGCGGTGAACTGCGCGCGCGGCTGGGTCGAGAAGAACTGAAAACGGAAAGGAGCATGTGATATGCCGAATTTGGAGGACGCGAAGCGCGCGGCGCAGAACGCCGTTTACAACGCCGCCGAGGCGGCGCAGGGAGTTGCCGGCGCGGCGGGCGAGAAGGCGGAGGTCCTGATGAACCAGGCAGGCGAGAAGGCGGAGGAGCTCAAGGGTCTTGCCACGGAGAAAACGGGAAGCTTTCTGGACTATGCGGGCGAAAAAGCGACCGCGCTGAAGGACTACGCCGCGGAAAAGGCCGGCGCGTTCATGGACTACGCGGGCGAGAAGGCGACCGCGCTCAAAGGCTACGCCGGCGGAAAGGCGGGCGCGCTTTTGGACTACGCGGGCGAGAAGGCGGGCGCGCTCAAGGATTCCGCCATGGCAAGCGTTTCGCTGATGAACGAAAAGCGCAGCCTTGAAAAGAGCTATCAGGCGCTCGGCGAGTGGTACGCGGCGCAGTGCGGCGACAACGCGCCCGACGCGGTGGCGGATATTGTGCGCGCGATCCGCGCTTCGCAGGAGAAGATCGCGGAGCTGCGCGCGCGCGGCGAGGCGGAGGGCACGGAAA
>CAMVGI010000257.1 GCA_947166955.1 uncultured Clostridia bacterium
AGTTGACATAAACTTATGCAAAATCATGGGACTTTGCGCTTGCGCGGCGGAAAACGCCTTGCTACAATAGGGATACAATCGAAAAGAAGGGAGCGTGAGAACGGATATGATCTACAACTTCATCGGCCTCGGCCACGACGTAGACGACATGATCTTCGGCAGCGCCGAGCAGATCGTCAGCGAGCGTTGACAAAAGAAGGAAACCACGCCGGGAGCGCGTGCCTTTTCTCGGGGCGACGGGCATTTTTTTCGCACAAAACGGGCGGTTTTGCTTGCCTTTTATATAGATGTATGGTAACATCTTTCAGTTAATGCAAAAATACAAGGAGAAGTACGCCATGGCAGTGATCGAATACGACGGCTACAAGCAGAAGCTCCACGCGATGGACGAGACCATCGAAAATCTCTACAAGGCGCTGGAGATCGAAAGCGCGAAGCACGAGACCGAGCGCCTGCTCGCCGAGGCGGAGGAGGAGGGCTTCTGGAACGACGTGGAGCGTTCGCAGAAGAACCAGACGCAGCTTAAGCAGCTCCAGAGCAAGGTGCAGCGCTACGAAAAACTCGTTTCCGAGCGCGACGACCTGCTCGCGCTCGTGGATATGGGCACGGAGATGGACGACGCGAGTCTGCTTCCCGAGTTGGAGGCGGGTTACGCGGAACTTGAAAAGAAGCTGGATTCGGCGCGCCTCGCGACGCTGCTCTCCGGCGAGTACGACCGCTGCAACGCCATTTTGGAGTTCCACCCCGGCGCGGGCGGCACCGAGGCGCAGGATTGGGCGCAGATGCTCTACCGCATGTACATGCAGTGGGCGAACAAGCACGGGTTCGAGTTTGAGATGCTCGACTATCTCGACGGCGACGAGGCGGGCATCAAGAGCGCGAGCGTGATGATCCGCGGCGAGAACGCCTACGGGTACTTGAAGGGCGAGCACGGCGTGCACCGCCTCGTGCGCGTCTCGCCGTTCGACGCGAACGCCCGCCGCCAGACCTCGTTCGCGGCGATCGAGGTCATGCCGGAGCTTCCGCAGGACATCGAGGTGGAGATCCGTCCCGAGGACATCGAGATGCAGGTCTACCGCTCGTCCGGCGCGGGCGGCCAGCACATCAACAAGACCTCGTCCGCGGTGCGCCTGATTCACAAGCCCACGGGCATCGTGACGGCGTGCCAGACCCAGCGCTCGCAGTTCCAAAACCGCGACTACGCCATGGAAATGCTCAAGGCGAAGCTGGTGCAGCTCAAGCTGCAGGAGCACGCGGACAAGATCAGCGACTTAAAGGGCGTGCAGCTCAAGATCGAGTGGGGCAGCCAGATCCGCAACTACGTGTTCATGCCCTATCAGCTCGTCAAGGACAACCGCACGGACTACGAGACCGGCAACATCCAATCGGTCATGGACGGCGACCTCGACGGGTTTATCAACGCCTATCTCACGAAGGCCGCGAACGGGGAACTGAAGAAATAATGGAAACCAAAGAAAACAAGATGGGCGTCATGCCGGAGGGAAAACTCCTCGCGGACATGGCGATCCCGATGATGTTCTCGATGCTGCTGCAGGCGCTCTACAACGTGGTGGACAGCTACTTCGTCTCGCGCGTGAGCCAGGACGCGTTTACCGCGCTCTCGCTCGCGTTCCCGCTCCAGGCGCTCATCATCGGCCTCGGCGGCGGCACGGGCCTCGGCGTGAACGCCATCGTTTCGCGCTCGCTCGGCGAGAAGGATCAGGCGATGGCGGACCGCACGGCGAACACGGGCGTGGTGCTCTTTGCGCTTTGCGCGGCGCTGTTCGCGGTGCTCGGGCTGACGGTCTCGGGACCGTTTTTCCGCGCGCAGACGGACGTGCCGGGCATCATCGAGGCGGGCACGACCTACTGCACCATCTGCATCGGCTGCTCGGCGGGCATCTTTTTCCAATTCTGCTTCGAGCGGCTTTTGCAGGCGACGGGGCGCACCAAGCTCTCGATGGCGACGCAGGTCGTCGGCGCGCTTTTGAACATCGTGCTCGACCCCATCCTCATCTTCGGGCTTTTCGGGCTGCCGGCGATGGGCGTCAAGGGTGCGGCGCTCGCCACCGTCTTCGGCCAGATCGTCTCGGCGTGCATCGGGCTTACCATCAACCTCAAAAAGAACCCCGAGATCCACCTGCGTCTACCCGAGATGCGGCTCCACTGGGAGATCGTCGCGGAGGTCTACAAGATCGGCTTCCCGTCGATTTTGATGCAGTCGGTCAGCTCGCTTCTGGTGTTCAGCCTCAACGCGATCCTGCTCACGTTTTCGACCGTCGCCGCGGCGGTCTACGGCGCGTACTTCAAGCTGCAAAGCTTTATCTTCATGCCCATCTTTGGCCTCAACAACGGCATGGTGCCGATCATCTCGTATAACTACGGCGCGCGGCGGCCCGACCGCGTCAAGCGCACCATCCGCCTTTCCGTCTACACGGCGGTCGCCATCATGGGCGCGGGCTTTCTCCTCTTCGAGCTGTTCCCCGCGCAGCTTTTGCGCGTGTTCAACGCCTCGGGCGAGATGCTCGTGCAGGGCGTTCCGGCGCTTCGCATCATCGCGACGCACTTCATGCTCGCGGGCTTTTGCATCATCGCCGGCTCGGTCTGCCAGGCCATCGGCAACCCGATGCACTCGCTGTTTATCTCCATCTGCCGTCAGATGGTGGTGCTGCTGCCCGCGGCGTATCTCCTCTCGCTCACGCGGCGGCTGGAGCTGGTGTGGCTGGCGTTTCCCATCGCGGAGGTCGTATCGCTGACGCTTTCGGCGTACTTCCTTCGCAAGACGCTCAAAAAAATGCACGAAACGATCGGAGAATAAAAAACCCGCCGGTGTTCTCACCGGCGGGTTCGTTTTCATTTTGCTTACGCGGGGTCCTTCGCGACACGCGCGCGGAAGACGAGCAGCACCAGAACCATCAACGCGACGGACAGCGGCAGGCAGACGTACCACGTGCGCACAAAGCCCGCGACGACGTAGCTCACGAGCGACACGCTCGCGGCGGCGAGCGCGTAGGGAAGCTGCGTGGAGACGTGCTGGACGTGGTCGCACTGCGCGCCCGCGGAGGCCATAATGGTCGTATCCGAGATGGGCGAGCAGTGGTCGCCGAGGACCGCGCCCGCCATGCAGGCGGAGATGGCGATGATCATCAGCTCGTTATCCATGTTCGAGCCGAAGACCTTGACGACGATGGGGATGAGGATGCCGAACGTGCCCCAGCTCGTGCCGGTGGCGAACGCGAGGAAGCCGCCGACGAGGAACACGATCGCGGGCAGGATGCTCATGAGCGCGCCGTTGTTCGCCGCGCTATCGACCAGCGCCGCGACGTTGTCCTTCGCGCCGAGGGAGTCGGTCATCGCCTTG
>CAMVGI010000258.1 GCA_947166955.1 uncultured Clostridia bacterium
TTGATGCCGATGCCCGTGTCCTTCACGGAAACGTCCAGATACACGCCGTCCGGTTCGTCGGGAATGCGCTCGTAGCCGATGTAAAAGGTAACGCTCCCTTTTTCCGTGTACTTGACGGCGTTGGTGAGGATGTTCGTGATGACCTGTTTGATGCGGACCTCGTCGCCGCGCAGGAGCTTCGGCGTCGTTTCGTCGAAAACAAGCTTGAGCAGAAGCCCCTTGTTATCCGCGCGCGTCCGGATCATGTTGACAAGGTCGTTGATGACCGAGGAAAGGTCGTAATCCACGGGCAGGATCTCCATCTTGCCCGCCTCGATCTTCGAGAAGTCGAGGATGTCGTTGATGATGCCGAGCAGCGTGGTGCCTGCCGTGCGGATGTTTTCGGCGTACGCGAGCACGCTCGTTTCGTCGCTCTCGCGCAGTATCATCTCGTTCATGCCGAGCACCGCGTTGATCGGCGTGCGGATCTCGTGCGACATGTTGGCGAGGAAGCTCGATTTCGCCTCGCTCGCCGCGATCGCGCGCTCGGACAGGTCGATGAGCTTGTCGCGCTCCGCCTTTTCTGCGTTGATGTCCTCGATCAGATACATGGCGTTCGAGACTCTGCCGTCCGCAAGCCTGCCGCTGACGATGAACCTTGCTCTGCGCCACTCGCCGTTCTCGCTGAGGAACTCGCGTGTGATGGTGTTGGCGTCCCTAAGCCGCTCGTCGAGCTTGCTGAAATCCACGAAGTCAAGAATATCGTCGCGCGTCGACGGATGGGAGAAGTTTTCCATGATCGCGCGGATCGTCTGCTGGCAGTTGCTGCGCGACTTGCCGATCATTTCCGACGCCTTTTCGCTGGTGTTCCGCACCTCGACGAAGGTGTCGTTGAGCAAATCGATCTCGTGCAGGGAAATATAGATGTCCGCGGTCGAGGAAAGCTGCTTGCTCAACCGCTCGGAGCGCAGCCTGCGCGCCAGATTGTTCGACAGCAGGCCCGCGAGCGCCAAAACGGTCAGCATGACCACGACGACCGTAATGGTGAGTATCTTGTTGAGCGAGGCGAATGCGCGGGTGGCGTTCTTGACCGAAATACACCGCCAATCGTTCATAATGTGCGTCGCGTAGGCGATGTAATGCGAGCCGCCGTAGTCGAATTCAAAATAGTCGTCATCGGCGGAGTGCATGTGCCGCACGGCGGCCGCGCCGAGCGTTTCCGGTTCCCCGCCGCTCTCCGCCGCGTATTTTTTTCCCAATTCCCCCTTGTCCGAATGGGTGATCACGGTATCGTATCGGTCGACGATCAGCTCGATATTCGTCGCGTCGGCGCCGGCGGACGCCTCCGTTATCTCCTGGATCTTGTCCAGCGTCATGTCGAAGGCGACGACGCTCTCGCCGTCCCCGAGGGACTTTGCGAGCGCCATCATCATGTTTCCGGTCTGCGCGTCAAGATACGGCTCCACAATAATGATCTCGCCCTTGTTCGCCATCGCCTTGAGATACCACGGGCGCTGCGTCGCGTCGAAGCCGGCGGGCGGCGTCCAGTTTGAACCGGAGACGAACTTGCCGTTGATATAGCCGTACATGCCCGTGGTGTTTTCAAAGATCGTGTTCATGATGGCGCTGGACTGCCCCACGAGGTAGTCGAGGATATCCTCGTCGCTCGCCCCCGCGGCAAGGTAGCCGTCGAGCGTGTAGGCGCTCAGCGTGATCGCGTCAAGGCTCGTGGCAAGGTATTCGTTGAACTCCGTGGCGGTCTGCACCGCGGACGCCTCGCCGTCCTTGATGATGTTTTCGCGCTTCTCCTCGTGCAGCATACGGTAATACATCAGCACGATCCCGACGAAGAACGCAAGGATGAGCATGCTGACCGTCACCGCGCGCAAGGCAGACAAAAACTTCTGCTTGGTCATGTTCTTCATTTCCGTACTCCTTACCACACGCCGAGCGTTATGTGGTTACAATACGCCAGTTTTGTCTATTATAACAATTTTTCTGCCGAATATCAAGACAAAATCGGCGGTTTGCGGTTGCCCGTAGACAGCCGCAGCGTGGGGTGGTATACTTATTGGCAAGCAGGCAAGTCGGTATTTGCACATTGATCTGATTATGATAATTGAGGTTGAGCGAAATGAAAAGCTATGAGATCGCAACAAACGCGGACATTCGAGAGTTGTATGATTTGCAACTACAGGCTTTTGAAAGCGAGGCGGAGATGATCGGCAGCCGCAGCGTGCCCGCGTTGATGGAGACCTACGAACACAGCCTTGCGGACTTCGACAACTGGACGGTTCTGGTCAAGCGCGACGAGTCCGGCAGGATCATCGGCGCGATTCGGTATCAGAAAATTGACAATCACATCGACATCGGCCGCCTCATGGTTGCGCAGGATCATCGGCGGCAGGGTGTGGCGACCGGCTTGCTCCGCGCCGTCGAGGAGCGGACGCAAGAGCGTGTTTTTGAACTCTACACCTGCACCAAGAGCTGGATTAACATTCGGCTGTACGAAAAACTTGGCTACCGTGCCTTCAAGGAGGAAAAGGGAGAAAAGGATCTGTCCTTTGCTTATATGCGGAAAATCATCAAAAACGGAAAGACCGACGAAAAAGAAGATAACGCAAGATGATAAGCTTTGGATTCAGCGCCATAAATTCCAGTTTGTCGGACAGCGCCCCATGATGCTCTTTTGATGCTGTACCAAACGGAAAAGAACAAAACAAAGCACACGCATTGGACAAATTGACGCTCTGCGCGGCGGGATGATGATATCGCCAAACCGCGTACCGCCTCAAATAAATATGAAAAATGGCTGAAATCTTACGATTTCAGCCATTTTCGTGGCAGGGGCAGAAAGATTCGAACTCTCGACACGCGGTTTTGGAGTGGCTGTTGAAGCGCCGGCAGGCGCCGAGGTTTGGGCGTTTGTCGAGCGAGCCGCTGCGGATTGATGCTTTATTGATGATATGAGATAATCTGGGTGCCCGGTTAAGCCCGCTTTTGAGCAAAGCTTTTCTCCGCCATGCGGATCACAAAGTCGCGCTCGTCCTCATCCGCCTGCGCAAAGTCGATCTGATACCGCTTACACACCTGGCGGAAATGCGTGATATACGCCAAGTCCTCCTCGGAGGGGATCGCCACATAGCTGTTCGGCGCAGCTGCTTCGTCGAGCTTAAGATACTTCTTATCCTGCATTGCCTATCCCTCCTTCAAATACTGTGTAAACAATCTGCGTGCCGCTTCGCCGTCGATCAGCAGCAAGAATGGGTCCCTGCGGCTGAACGGAATCGCTCCAAAGGCGTTGATATAGTGTTCCCAAATCTCCGAGGTTTTTGCCTTCAAATAAATGGCGCCGCCGTAACCGTAGTCA
>CAMVGI010000259.1 GCA_947166955.1 uncultured Clostridia bacterium
CGTACCCGGGTTGTTAAGGTCGTAGTTGGGAAGCGACGCCATCGCGAGGATCGCCGAGGTCTTCACGTCGAGCACGATGCCCGTCGCGCCCTTGCCCGTGCCGTAGCGCGCCTCCAGCTCCGCAAGGCCTTTTTCGAGGTAGTACTGCACGGTGGTGTCGAGGGTGGTGTGGAGCGTGCAGCCGTCCTTCGCGTCAAAATACTGCTCGTACTGATAGAGCATCGGCGTTCCGTTGACGTCCTTCGCCATGACGACCATGCCGCTCTCGCCGCTGAGCTGTTCGTCGTAGACCGCCTCCAGTCCGTACGCGCCGCCCTCCTCGTTGGTGAAGCCGATCACGTTCGCGGCGAGCGAGCCGAACGGATAGTACCGCTTCGTCGTCGGCTCAAAGAAGATGCCGTTGGTGACGTGCAGCTCGTTCGCAAGCTCGCGCACGCGGTCGGCCTCCTCCTGCTCGGCGCGCTTTTTGACGACGCGGTAGCTGGTATCCACGTCCATGCTCTCGCGCAGCTTTTCCTCGTCCACGCCGAGGATCTCCGCGAGCCGGCGCGCCGTCTCGTCGAGGTCGACGCCGTCTTTTTTGAGCTGGCTCGGCGAGATGCACACGTTCTCCGCCGTGGCGGAGATCGCAAGCGTGCGTCCGTTGCGGTCGTAGATCGTGCCGCGGGACGCGCCCACGGTGGTGCGCAGGGTCTGCTGGCGCACCGCGATGCTCTGCAGTTCGCTCTGGCGCGTGATCTGCCACTCGTAGAGCTTGGAGAAGAGCAGCACGAACGTCAGCACGCCGAAAACCGCGAGCAGAAGCAGCGTCCGCTGCCCGATCGTGCGGTTTGCCCGGCGCGCCGATTCGCTTCGTCTTTTGATCGGCTGCGGCATAAATAATCTCCTTCAAATACGGGACATAAGGAGTAAGGAAGTTCCTTACCCCTTATGTATAAGATCGTCTTATTTGAAATATTCCACCGCGGAGACCACGTCTTGCCCGACGGCGGTAAACACCCGCTGCATAACGGTCTCGTCCGCATGGCGGTAGAGCACCACGTTGTCCGGCGCCGAAAGGTCGACGTAGCAGATCTGCGAGGCGCTGGGCTTTGCCATGCCAGACGCCTCCGCCGCCTCCTTGATGGCGGCGAGGTCGAACGTCCGCTCGTAGCGGGACAGAAGCGACACATGCTCGTCCTCGAGCGTGGCAAGCGTCCGCTGCATGGTGACGACGTCGTGCGAAACGGCGGTCAGTTCCGCGTAGTTCATCAAAAGCACCACCACCATCGCCGCGGCGGCGGCAAAGCCGAGCAGCACAAGCGGCGAAACATGCTGGCGTTCACGGTGCTTCGGCGGCGCCGCCGGCCTGTTGCGCACCTCGGTGCGTACCGGCGTCTCCCGCGCGCGGCGCTCGGCGTATTCCCACTGCTCGCGTTCCTCGCGGCGGCGCCGTTCGCGCTCTAAGTAGTCGTAATCATAGGCGAGGTTGCCCCGCACATAGCGGCTGTTCGCATTCATTCGTCCGTTCGGTCTGCGTGCCATGCGGGTCCCTCCTCTCCTAGAAATTCAAAAAGTATTCAGCACTTCTGCGCGACGCGCAGCTTTGCGCTGCGGGCGCGCGGATTTTCCGCAAGCTCCGCTTCGGAAGACACGATCGGCTTTCTCGATACGAGCGTCATCCGCGGCGTTCTCCCGCACACACAAACGGGGAACTCCGGCGGGCAGATGCAGCCGGTCGCGAAGTCCTTGAGCTTCTGCTTTACGATGCGGTCCTCCAGCGAGTGGAACGTGATGACCGCGAGGCGTCCGCCGGACTTCAAATGCGCCTCGGCGGCGTCGAGCATCGGCAAAAGCTCGCCGAGTTCGTCGTTGACGGCGATGCGGATCGCCTGAAAACTGCGTTTGGCGGGATGCTGCTTCTCGCGCAGCGCCTTCGCGGGCATCGCGCCGCGGATCAGTTCCGCAAGTTCCAGCGTCGTTTCGATGGGCTTGCGTTCCCGCGCCGCGCAGACGGCTTTCGCGATTTGCGGCGCGTAGCGCTCCTCGCCGTATTCAAAGAGGATGCGCCGAAGTTCCTCGTAGGACGCCGAATTGACCAGCTCCCGCGCCGTCAGCGGCGCGCTCGCGTCCATGCGCATGTCCAGTGGCGCGTCCTGCTGATAGGAAAAGCCGCGCCGCGCGTCGTCGAGCTGCGGCGAGGATACGCCGAGGTCGAAGAGCATTCCGTCCGCGCCGTCGACGCCCAGCTCGCGGAGCACCGCGCCGAGGCGGCTGAAGTTGCTGTGTATCAGCGTCACGCGGTCCATGTAATCCGCGAGCCGTTCGCGCGCGGCGGCAAGCGCCGTTTCGTCGCGGTCGAGGGCGATCAGCCGGCCTCCCGCCGTCAGGCGGCGGACGATCTCCAGAGAGTGTCCCGCCCGTCCGAGCGTACCGTCCACATAGACGCCGTCCGGCTTGACGGCAAGCGCGTCGAGGCATTCCCGCAGCAAAACGGGTTTGTGACCGTAATCAGCGTCCATGTCGAGCTCTCCTTCTTCCAAGCGTAGGCCGCGCTTAGAAGCCCATTTCCTCCATCATGGCGGCCATGTTCGCGGGATCGAGTTCCTCCGCCATCTTCGCCGCCCAGGTATCGGTGTTCCAAATCTCGGCGCGGTTGGAAACGCCGATCACCGTCACGTCTTTTTCGAGGTTTGCGTACTCGCGCAGCTCCTTCGGCAGCAGGATGCGCCCCTGCGCGTCCGGCTCGCACTTTGCCGCGTGGGAAAAGATCGGGCGCATGACGCGTGCCTTCGTATAGGGCATGGAGTTGAACTTCTCGGTGAAAACCTCCCAGCTCTCCTCCGAATAAACGGACAGGCACGGGTCGATGCCCGCGATCGTCACGTAGAACGTCTCGCCCAATTCCTCGCGGAGCTTGGCGGGGATAAACAACCGCCCCTTCGCGTCGATGCTGTGTTGGTATTGTCCGGTCACGGTCGTCCCCTCCTCTCCGTAAAAAAGCGCAACGCGGAGGGCAAAGCCTCCCGTTTCCCCTTTTTTCGAGGAAACAGGCCGGGCTCCACTCTCATGCGAATTGCGGGAACGTGGCTCCACTTTGTGGCATCTTCCACCACTTTCCCCCACTCTCAATTCAGAGTATAAAAGAGGTTCACATAAAATGCAAGAGCAAATATTACGGCGCTTTACGCCGTTTTTAAGGCGTTCTAAAACGCTTGTTCGCGTTTTGGAGCAGCAAAAAAGAACCCTGCCACAATATTTTGTGGCAGGGCGGCAATTTTGTCCCTAAATATAGGATAAACGCTCAGACTTGGCAGTTTTTACAAATTTTCATCCGGATTTTTGTCGGTTTTTTTGCCGTTTCT
>CAMVGI010000260.1 GCA_947166955.1 uncultured Clostridia bacterium
CGTTAGCCCGTCCCGGCAGATACAGCGGCCTTTGTTCCTTTCCTTTTTGCAGCCAAAGGCTTACTCCTTGACGGCGGCGACCGCCTTGTCGAACAGGGCCTCCACGTCCTTGTCCGGCGTCTTGGAGAGCTTGGAGGCGACGACCGCGGCGAGAAGGCCGCACAGCGCGCCCGGAATGATCTCATAGATGCCCGTCGAGGCAAAGCACACGAGCCACAGAATATCGACCGCCGCGCCGACGACGATGCCCGCGACCGCACCCCCGAAGGTAAAGCGCTTCCAGAAGAGGCTGAGCATGATCGCGGGGCCGAATGCCGCGCCGAACACGCCCCAAGCGTTTGAAACGAGGCTCATGATGGAGCCGGCGTTCGGGTTCGAGGCGACGAACAGCGCCACGATCGCGATGACCAGCACCACGAGGCGTCCCGCCCAGAGCATCTCCTTGTCCGTCGCCTTGTCCTTGCGGATAACGGGCTTGTAGACGTCGCTCGCAAACGCGGAGGCGGCGGCGAGAAGCTGGCTGTCCGCCGTGCTCATGGACGCGGCGAGCACCGCGGAGAGCAGGATGCCGGACACGATGCCGGGGAACAGGCGGCGCACCATCGTGATGAACACGAGGGAGTTGCCGTCGATGCTCTCGTCATAGCCGAGCATCAGCCGCCCGATGACGCCGACGAGCGCCGCAAACACAAGGATGAGCAGCGTCCACGCAATACCGATCTTCGCGGATTTCTTGATGGACTTCTGCGACTCGACCGACATGAAGCGGATGATGATGTGCGGCATGCCGAAGTAACCGAGGCCCCAGCCGAGACCGGAGACGACGTCTTTCCACGTGCCGATGCTCCAATAGTCCGCGCCAAGCTCCGCGCCCGCCGCGCCGGAGAGCGTCGTCGCCGCGAAGATGGGCGCGACGAGCAGCGCGCCGAGCATCAGCATGCCCTGGAAAAAGTCCGTCCAGCACACGGCGGAAAAGCCGCCGAGGAAGGTGTAGCCGATGATGATGAGCGCCGCGAGATACATCGCGGTCGAAGCGTCGATGCCGATCACGGTGTTAAAGAGCGTGCCGCACGCCTTGATCGAGCTTGCCGCGTAGATCGTATACGCCACAAGGAAGATCACCGCGCAGATGATCTGCAGCGCCTTGGACTTCGAGAGGAAGCGGTTGGTGAGGTACTGCGGCACGGTGATGGAGTCGTTCGCTGCAATGGAAAAGCTGCGAAGCCTCGGCGCCTCCACGACCCAGCTGATCGTATAGCCGATAAACAGCCCGATGGGGATCCACAGCTGCCCGACGCCGAGCGCATAGATCGAGGTCGGAAGCCCCATGAGCACCCACGCGCTCATATCCGACGCGCCGGCGGAGAGCGCCGACACCCACGGGCCCATCTTGCGGCCGCCGAGGAAGTAGGTCTTCTCGCCGCCGTTGCGGTCGCGCACGAAGAAATAAATGCCGATACCGAGCATAAACGCAAGGTAGATGATGAAAATAACGCTTTCCGAATTGAACATGGTTTCCGCCCTTCCTTTTTCCGGCGGGACGCCCCGCCGCGTTTCATGGGCGCAGTATAGCACAGAAAAAAGTAGACGTAAATACAGAACATCGTACAGAATCAATTCTGTACGATGTTCTGAACAAATTTCGATATATGCGTTTATTTTGCCTGTTTCTGACTAGACGATTTTCCGTTCGTTTTGATACCCTGTAAAAATTTTTCTGGCCGGAAGCTCCGAAGGAACAGCGGCATCACCCGTTCGGCGTAATGCGCGAGCGAATAGTCGCCGCCGCTGAGGCACCAATCGTACATGAGGCCGCGCTCGAACATGGCATAGGCGCGGGACACCTCGCCGACGGTGAAATCTGCGCGGATCTCGCCCCTCTCCTGCCCCTCGGAGATGATGCGGCGCAGGAGCTTATAATATGTGCGGCTGCGGTCGAGCAGGTGCTTTTCGCCGTGGGTCACGAGCTGCGAGGAGAATAGGCGCGACAAAAGCTCGATGGAAACGGTGTTCTCGATGGTCTCGAAAAGCGAGCGGTTGAGGTATTGCAGCAGCTCGATGCTGTCCGCGGGCAGGTCAGGGCGCTCCATGAGCTGCTCGTAGCGCTCGTCGAAGAGCACCGAGAGCGACGAGAGCAGCGCGTCCTTGCCGTCAAAATAGTGATAAAACGAGCCTTTCGAGGTCTCGGACTCGAAAATGATGTCCTCCACCGTGGTCTCCTCGTAGCCCTGCTCGTAGAAGAGCTTCCACGCCGCGCTGACGATGCGCGCCTTGGTGTTGCGTGAATTTTTCTTGCCCATGGTTTTTCACTCGTTCCTTCCGTATGCCCGTATTCTTTCGGTTATTATACCAAAAAACGCCCCGATTTTGCAAGTCTAATGCGCCGCCTCGTCATTTTTCGAAAAGCGGACTTGATATTGCGGCAAAGTGTGGTAAAATAAGATATTGTCAAACCATATGGGGAGAAGCCCCGTTCCATCATCAGAAAAGGAAGGTAATACATATGGCAAAGCTGGATCTTACCAAGTACGGCATCACCGGCGCGACCGAGGTCATCCACAACCCGTCCTTCGACTTCCTCTTTGAAGAGGAGACGAAGCCCGAGCTTACGGGCTATGACGTCGGCAAGGTCAGCGAGCTGGGCGCGGTCAACGTCATGACCGGCATCTACACCGGCCGCTCCCCCAAGGACAAGTTCATCGTCATGGACGACCGCTCCAAGGACACCGTTTGGTGGACGACTCCGGAGTACAAGAACGACAACCATCCCGCGAGCGTCGAGACCTGGAAGGCGTGCAAGGACATCGCCGTCAAGGAGCTCTCGGGCAAGCGCCTGTTCGTCGCGGACGCGTTCTGCGGCACGAACAAGGACACCCGCATCGCCGTGCGCTTCATCATGGAGGTCGCCTGGCAGGCGCACTTCATCAAGAACATGTTCATCCAGCCCACCGAGGAGGAGCTGGAGAACTTTGAGCCGGACTTCGTCGTGTTCAACGCCTCCAAGGCGAAGGTCACGAATTACAAGGAGCTGGGCCTCAACTCCGAGACGGCGGCGATGTTCAACGTCGGCGACCGCGAGGCGGTCATCATCAACACCTGGTACGGCGGCGAGATGAAGAAGGGTATGTTCTCGATGATGAACTACTACCTGCCGCTGCGCGGCATCGCCTCGATGCACTGCTCCGCCAACACCGACATGGAGGGCAAGCACACCGCCATCTTCTTCGGCCTCTCCGGCACGGGCAAGACCACGCTTTCCACCGACCCGAAGCGCCTGCTCATCGGCGACGACGAGCACGGCTGGGACGACAACGGCGTGTTCAACTTCGAGGGCG
>CAMVGI010000261.1 GCA_947166955.1 uncultured Clostridia bacterium
CGCGACGCTCCGCGAGTTCCTCGCTGAAACGCGTCTTCAGCCGCGCGAGCAGGTCGGAAGTCGTTTTGACGCCAGGAATGTCGACGCGGTAGCGGAGAATGTCGTAATCGCCGTCCGGAGAGCTCACATGCGTTGATCTGGTATCCGATTCATCGATGGGCATGGCGCCTTCGAACCAATACCACATCTCCTCCGCCTCATAGAAGTCGCCCAGCGCCTTGTCCTCCGCCGAGGGGGCGAGCAGGCGCTCGCCGCGCGCGTTGAGGAAGCGCGCAAGCTCGGCGTAGGGGATCGTGAACGCCGGTATGCCCAAAGCGCGCGGCGCGATCTCATACTCCTCGAAGAAGACCGTCATGCCGTCCTCGCCGAAGCAGGCGTTGAAATCCTCCTTGGCGCGGACGGTCTCCTCAAAGTCGTCGTTGTAGCCGTCGTAATACTCCGAGACGTAGATCTCCTCCACGATATGATCCGCAATCGCCTTGCGCAGCGCGGCTGGGTCGTCGCTGAGGTCGTTCGGCGTGAAGAACTCGCCCGCGGCAAGGTCGAAGTTCCAGCTTTTATAGTTCCAATCGGGATGCGCGCCGCCGAGATTGACGTACTCATACGCCAGAATGCTCGCAAGGTCGCCGCGCAGCTCGCTCCGCTCCACCGTTTCCTCGTAGACCAGCGGCATAAACTCTATCTTCTGCGAGGTCTTCCAGTCGTACTGCTCTTTCGCCTCGGCCTTGAGGCTTTCAAAATCCTCAAGGGACCCCGCTTCAAAGGCGGCGATCCCGTCATTGAACGCCTTGGCGACCGCGAGCTGTTCCTCCGTCACGCCGAGGTTCGGCAGATGGCCGCTGAAGGCCTTTCCGCTTTCGCTGCGGAAGACAAGGATCGGCTGCTCAAAGCTCCAGTTCGCGAGCACCGTGCCATCGTCGGCCTTATACTCGTCCGCCGCTGTTTCCTTTGCCAGCTCATAATGCCAGACCTCGTTTTTCTGCGCGGCCTGCGCCTGCGGAGAATCCGTCCCCGTTTCGACGTTCGCCGCGCCGTTCGCCTCAAGCGCGGGGGACGAGGGGGACGCAGGGGTTTTCTGCGCGCAGGCGCACAGCGTCAGCGCGAGAACGAGCGCGAACAGAAGCGCGGCGATCCGTTTCCCGTTACGTTTCATCCTGATTCCCGTCCTCTTTTAATCAACGTTTTTACTCGCGCGCATGGCGAGAATGGTCTGCTCGATCAGCCGGTCGAGATCCCAGCCGAGCATCTCCGCGCCGCGTTCGATGACCTCGCGGCTGCAGCCGGCGGCAAATTTCTTATCCTTGAATTTCTTCTTGAGGGATTTTACCTCCATGTCGGCGACGCTTTTGCGCGGGCGCATGAGTGCCGCCGCGCCGATCAGCCCCGTCAGCTCGTCGACGGCGTAGAGCACCTTTTCCATCTCGTGCTCGGGCTTGGGCAGCGCGCCGTGACGCGCGCCGTCCTCCTCCCAGCCGTGGCTCGCCGTCGCGCGGATCAGGCGTTCGTCCAGCCCACGCTCGCGCATGATCTCCTGCGACTTGACGCAGTGTTCGTCGGGATATTTCTCAAAGTCGAGATCGTGCAGCAGCCCCACGGTCTGCCAGAAATCCGCCTCGTCCCCGTAGCCGAGGGTTTCGGCGTACCAGCGCATCACGTCGCCGACGATGCGGCCGTGGCTTAAGTGGAATTCGCCTTCGTTGTACTCCCTGAGCAGGGCGTAGGCTTCGTCATAGGTCGTCATGTTTGCGACCTCCTTTTATTCCGTGAAGTGGACGTGAGAGAAAATGTGGTCGGAGCAGAAGCAATGGTAGCCGGCGCAGCGGGAGCAGTAACGGAACTCCAGCTCCGGATTGGTGAGGTTGGTGCGCCCGCACACGGCGCACTTGCGCACGCCGCTGTTTGCCTGCTGCGCCTCGCGTTTCGCGTTGGCGGCCGCGTTGCGGAAGCGGGTCGTCTGCCTGGAACGGGACTGCTCGATTTTAAGAAAGCTGCAAAGCTCCGGCCAGATCATGATGGAGACGTTCAAAAGCGCCATCAGCGGCACGATGCAGGCGTACCAGGCGCCCCGTACGATGGGCGCGACGATCATGAAAGCAAAATACGCGAGGTCAAAATACGCGATGTACTTCGCGCGGATCGGAATGGGAAGCGGAAACAGGATGAACGTCGCCTCCGGATAGAGGATCGCGAAGGCGAGGAACATGGCGAACGTGACGTCGCTCGCGCTGTAGACGGCGACGTCGACGCCCGCAAGAATGCTCACGACGGTCGCGCCGACCACGGTCAGCAGCGCGCCGCCGAGATAGTAGCAGGTGAACTTCGCCGTGCCCCATTGCTGCTCCAGCGTGCGGCCCATGGAGTAGGTGAAATAACAGTAGACGAGAAACAGCAGCCCACCGCCGCTGGGGACGATGACGAAAGTCGCGATGCGCCAAAGCTGTCCGCGCAGCAAAAGCGCGGGGGAGAAGTAGAGCGCGGCGGAAAGCGCACCTCCGGAGAACATGTTGAGAAGATATACCGCCACGTTTCCGATGACGATATAGAGCATCAGATTGGCAATGCCGAAATGCGGATGCAGGATACAGAACCTGTCGACGGCGTCGTTGAGCTTTTTCAAGGCGGAACCCTCCGATAAACGATGATGGTCTATTATGGCACACTTTGGCGGGAAAGTCATTAAATTTTTGAAAATAATGCTTTCTGTCTTTTTAAGCGGCGTCTATTGACAATATGCCGACGGCGGGTTATAATAATCGCACAATTAAATACTTCATCAAGAGCGGTGGAGGGAACGGCCCTGCGAAACCGCGGCAACCTGTCCATTCAAGGTGCCAAATCCGACGAACGAATCGAAAGATGAGGAAAAGCAAGAACAAACACTCTCGACCGATTCGGTTGAGAGCTTTTTTATTGCGTTTCCGCCTGAAAGAAAGGAGAAAAAATCATGGCAAAGCGTTTATTCACTTCCGAATCCGTCACCGAGGGACATCCCGACAAGGTTTGCGACGCCATTTCCGACGGCGTGCTCGACGCCATCATGGCGCAGGACCCGCAGGGCCGCGTCGCCTGCGAGACCACCGTCACCACGGGCCTCGTCCATGTGATGGGCGAGATCACCACGAGCTGCTACGTCGACATCGCGAAGATCGCGCGCGACGTGATCCGCGACATCGGCTACACCGACGCCGCCATCGGCTTCGACTGCAACACCTGCGGCGTCATCACCAGCATCGACGAGCAGTCCGGCGACATCGCCATGGGCGTAGACAAGTCGCTTGAGGCGAAGGAGACCGGCGCGAGCGACCTCGACAACGGCGCGGGCGA
>CAMVGI010000262.1 GCA_947166955.1 uncultured Clostridia bacterium
CGAACGGCGTGGTGGCGGACACGAACGCCTTTGCCGACGCGGCGGCCGCGGCGGGTGTAGAGCCGCCCGCGCCCGCGACCGAGCGGGACGATGACGACCGCGACAGCGGGAGCGGGAGCAGCGGCGGCAGCTACACGCCGCCCGCGCCCAAGAAGACCATCACGGTCATGCCCGCGACGGTCGAGGAACTGAACGACTACCTTAGAAGCTATGACGTCGTGATCATTCCCGCTCACGGCGCGACAACCGCGACGGCGGCCGCGCTGCGATATGTGGGCGTGATTATCCCCGCAAACACCACGCTGAACGTCGGCACCGGCGATACAAGCATCACGAACCTTTCCAACAGCGGCACACTCGTGATCCCGAGCGGCGCCATCCTTAACCTGATGCTCCCCGATTCGGATAATCAGTCTCAAAACGCGGGCGAGATCACGGTCGGCGGTACGCTGATCCTGGACGCAAACGGCCAGAGCGGCGGCATGGCGCTGACGAACACCGGCACGGTCAAGGTCGAAGCGAACGGCACGCTCAGCCTTGCGAGCTACGCGCTGCTGAAAAACGAAAAGAAGCTTGTCAACAACGGCACGATCGAAGCCGCGAACGGTACGCGCGTGGAAAACCTCTCGGGCAGCACCTACAGCAAGGGCAGCGCCGCGACGGCCAGCGGCGAAATGACCTTTATCGCAACGTGCTACGCCAATGGCGGCGGCACGTTCGCGGGAGTTCAGGGCGCAGGGACGGTCATCGACAACGGCGCGGCCTATGAGCTGACGATCTCCTCCGGCGTAGACCTGAACGCGTCCCTGTATGTGTTCCCCGAGGCGTCGTCGGGCTATCGGTGGAACGGCTGGCACTTCAACCGGAATGCGACAGACCCCGAGATCGTTGTGGGCAGCGCGACGGTTACGAACCACGTCACCGTCTACGCGGGCTGGACGGAGATTGCGAGCGTGACAGTCATGACGCCGAAGGGGCTTCACGTGACGGGCGTTTCTCAGAACGACGCGGCGCTTACCTCGCCGGACAGCGACGCGCCCACGACCTACGAAGTCAGAATCGACGCGCCATTCTCCGTTACGCTTGCGCCGGACGAAATTGCGACGTACATTCTGCCCGCGAACACGTCAAAGCTCACGAGCACGCTCCATAAGGGAAGCACGGCAACCTCGATCAAGCCGGAGTTTACGCGCGACGCGGCGGCGAACGTGCTCTATACCGCGACCTGCGCGAAGCTTGGCAGCAGGGGTTCGTACACGCTCGATGTTGCAGACTGCACCTATTATGTTTGTGCCACCCCGGCGGATGCCTATACGGCGTTTACCACCGGAGGACACAATCGGGTTGCGCTAAAGTCGGAGCAACCGATCACACTAAATGAGGATACATCCACGGGACCGGATATGACCGGAACGCTGACGGTCAACGGCAAGTCCTTGCTGATCGCGCAGGGAACGACGGCCAACGTCATCGGTGGCGGCAGGCTCGTCGTGGACAACGGCGGTACGCTGCTGGTCGACGGTACGCTCAGCAACATATCCACGATCAGTGATACGCCGTGCGGCACGGTCTATGTCAAGGGCAACGGCAGCCTTGATATCAGAGCAGGGGGTACGTTTACGGGCTTTGCCCTGATGGATAACGGCGGCATAACCGATCACTCGACCGCGCCCATCTGCTCGGTGAAATTCCACTCAAGCTACGGCGCATGGGGCGGCAGTGCGGAGAACGGCGGCACCGGCAGCACGGCGCCCGTGATGTGCCTGCACGCGCCGAGGAACGCAGGACTCCAGCTGCCTACCGCGACGGCAATGCAGCTCACTTATGCCGGCCGCGTTTTTGCCGGCTGGAGTACGACGGAAAACGGCGCGACGGTGAATTATGCGGACGGCGCCTCCATCAATATCGGCGACAGCGAAGCGCTTGACCTCTATGCTGTGTGGAACTGATCCATGACCAAACACAAAAACCAACTGTTCCGCCTCGCGATCGCGCTTGCGGTCGCGGCGGCGATGACCGCCCTCGCCGCGTCGGGTCTGCTCGGCGGCGTGGACAGTGCGGCGAGCGATAAGCTCTATCAGCGTCCCGCCGCGACGGACGGCGAGATCGTCGTCATCGGCATGGACCGGCGCGCGCTGGAGGAGTTTGGTCCGATGCCGTGGCCGCGCAGCTATATGGCGGAGGCGATCGAGTACCTCAACGCCGACCCCGACGCGCGCCCCGCCGTGATCGGCGTCGATGTGCTCTACATCGGCGAGAGCGCGGACGCCGACGCGGACGATCATCTCGTCGAGGCGGCGGCGGAGTACGACAACGTCGTCTTCGCCTCGGCGGCGACCTTCGCAAGCAAGATCGTCGCACTGCCGGACGGCAACTTCTACGTGGACGACCGCGCCGTGAGCGCGTGGGACACGCCGTTCGACGCGCTTGCGGAGGTAAGCTCCACGGGCCACATCAACGCCATGCACGACGCGGACGGCTACATCCGCCACGCCATGCTCTATGTGGACGTGCCGGAGGTCGGACGGGTACCGTCGTTCGCCCGCACGATCTACGAGCGCTGGTGCGCATACCGCGGCGAGACGCCCAATCCCGAACCGGAGACGACCGACGGCGCGTTCTTCTACCTGCCCTTTACCGCCGGCCCCGGCGCGTACTATGACGGCGTTTCGGTGCTCGACCTTCTGACGGGCGAGATCGAAAGCGACTACTTTGCGGGCAAGATCGTGCTCATCGGCCCCTATGCCGCGGGCATGCAGGACGCCTACGTCACCGCCGTCGACCACGCGGAGCCTATGTACGGCATCGAGATCCAGGCGAACGCCATCGACGCGTTCCGCGCGGGCTTCGCGCCGAGAGAGGCGAGCGAGCGGCTCCAGCTGATCGCGCTCTTTGTGCTGTGCGCCGCGGCGCTTTGGTGGTTCCTCGGGCGCGGGCTTAAGTATTCGATCCCCGTGTGGCTGGCGGTGAGCCTCGGCTGGGTCGCGCTGTGCCTCGGGTGCTTCCGCGCGGGGAGCATCTTGCACGCGCTTTACGTGCCGTTGTTCGTGACGGTCCTCTTTATTGCGGGCGTCGCGGTGAACTACGTGCGGGCGGCGCGCGAAAAGCGCCGCGTGCAGAACACCTTTGGCCACTACATCGACCCCGGCGTGATGCGCCAGCTCATCGAGCAGGGCAGCGACGCGCTGGAGCTTGGCGGCAAGCTCTACGACATCGCGGTGCTGTTCGTGGACATCCGCGGCTTCACCACCATGAGCGAGGCGCTCGACCCGCCGACGGTGGTGGAGATCATCAACAAGTACCTCACCCTGACCACC
>CAMVGI010000263.1 GCA_947166955.1 uncultured Clostridia bacterium
GTTCGTGGAGCCGATGGGCGTCGTGCAGGGAAAGAGTGTAGATCTCGGGGGTCGCCGTATCATTAAAAAGGAAATCGACCGCATTCTCATGGCGCTTTCCGCCGAGGCGGCGGGCTTTGCGGAAGATATCCAGTGGGACTATGACGTTCTGGTACATTTGGACCTTATCTTTGCACGCGGGGAACTGAGCGACAAGATGGACGCGATGCGTCCCGAGCTGCGCACGGACGGGAGCATTTACCTCCGCCGCGCGCGCCATCCGCTGCTCGATCCGGCCCGCGCGGTGCCCATCGACGTGGAACTCGGCAGGAGTTTCGATACGCTCGTTATCACGGGGCCGAACACCGGCGGCAAGACCGTCACGCTCAAGACGCTGGGGCTTTTGTGCCTGATGACGCAGTGCGGACTGCACATCCCCTGCGCCGATCAGAGCGCGGTGAGCGTCTTCGACGGCGTACTTGCCGACATCGGCGACGAGCAGAGCATCGAGCAGAGCCTTTCGACTTTCTCCGCGCAAATGCGCAACATTGTTCAGATCTTGGCCGAGGCGGACCGCGGCAGCCTGATTTTGTTCGACGAGCTGGGCGCGGGCACCGATCCGGTCGAGGGCGCGGCGCTCGCCATCGCGATCATCGCCGAGGTGCGTTCCCGCGGCGCGAAGGTCGCCGCCACGACGCACTATGCAGAGCTGAAAACCTTTGCCATGACGACGGCGGGCGTCGAAAACGCGAGCTGCGAGTTCGACGTTGAGACCCTGCGACCGACCTACAAGCTGCTCATCGGCATCCCCGGCAAGTCGAACGCCTTTGCGATCTCCCAGCGGCTGGGCCTTCCCGAGCGCGTGATCACGAACGCGCGGGAGCGCCTCAGCGGCGAGAGCGTACGCTTTGAAGACGTGCTCGCGCAGCTTGAGCAGAAGCGTCAGGCGCTCGAACGGGAGAAGGTGGAGACCGACCGCCTGCTGGAGCGCCGCGAGGAGGACGCGCGCAAGGCCCGCGAGTTCCGGGAGCAGATGGAGCGGGCGAAGGAAAACGCGAGAGCGCGTGGCGAAAACGAGGCGAAACGCATCCTTGCGGACGCCCGCGCCGCCGCGGACGAGACGTTCCGCGAGCTGGACGCCCTGCGCAAGGCACAGAAGAAGCAGGCGAACGCGCAGGAGGCGAACGAGAAGCGCGCCGACATCCTTCACAGGCTCAACGACGCGCGCGAGGCCGCCGGCGCGCATGACAACGTCAAAGAACCGATCCCGAAGCCGAGCCGCCCCATCGCCGCGGGCGACCTCGTCGAGATCCCGGGCACGCAGCGGCAGGCGGAGGTGCTCGCCGTATCCGGCGACACGCTTGAATGCAAGGCGGGGCCGCTTCGGATGAAGGTGAAAGTGGGCGAGGTGCGGCTCATCGAGGACGACGAGCGCGCGGCGATGCAGCCCAAGAAGCCGGCCGGCGGCGTCAGCCGTATGCCGCTGCGCTCCGCCGCGCCGCGGGAGCTGGATATTCGCGGCATGGAGTCGCTGGAGGCGGAGAGCGTGGTTGAGAATTACATCGACTCCGCCATGCTCGCGCATCTGGAGAGCGTCACCATCATCCACGGCAAGGGCACGGGCGCGCTGCGCAAGGCGGTCCATACCCTGCTCAAGCGCAATAAGCATGTCAAATCCTTCCGTCTGGGGGCGTTTGGCGAGGGCGAGGCGGGCGTGACCGTTGTGGAGCTGCGTTGAAGCGGGGTCAAAACAGACGAAATACACAAAAAGCGGGGAAGTTTTCCCGCGGAAATATCCAGAAAAGTCATTGACGACGGCTTGCCATATGGTATAATATATAGCGGTCCGATAATTGGAGCGTTACGGAGAGAGGGGATTGGATATGTATCAGCAAAATGTCACCATCAATAATGAGGTAGGACTGCATGCGCGCCCCGCTACGTTCTTTATCCAGAAGGCAAATGAGTTCAAAAGCGGCATCTGGGTCGAGAAGGACGAGCGCCGCGTGAATGCGAAGAGCCTGCTTGGCGTTCTGTCGCTGGGAATCGGCAAGGGCACGGAGATTACCCTGCTCGCCGACGGCTCCGACGAGAAGGAAGCCGTGGACGCGCTTTGCGAGCTGGTGTCCGGCAATTTCGGCGAATAATAAAAAGCCAGGAGAGAAGGCGGTTTCGGTCACGAAACCGCCTTTTGCCATAGAGAGGGAGGCGAGAGCATGACAAAAGAGGAGCTGCGCGCCAAGGCGAACGATCTGCCGCTCGCGCCCGGCGTTTACCTGATGATGGACAAAACCGGAAAGGTCATTTACGTCGGCAAGGCGAAGAAGCTCAAAAACCGCGTGAGCCAATACTTTCAGGAGAATAACGCCTCCCACAACGAGAAGACGCGCCGCATGGTCTCGCAGGTCGACGCCTTCGATACGATTTTCGTTTCCAGCGAGTTTGAGGCGCTGATCCTTGAAAACTCGCTTATCAAGCAGCATATGCCGCACTACAACATTCTGCTCAAGGACGACAAGGGCTATCCCTTCGTGCGCCTCGGCAGGGAGCCGTACGCGCGTTTCACGATGGTCAACCGGCCCGCGGACGACGGCGCGGCGTATTTCGGCCCCTTCGGCGGGCGGAGCGAGACGCGCGCCGCAATCGACGCCGTCTGCGCGGCGTTTCACCTCCCGACCTGCACGCGGAAGTTTCCGCGCGACATCGGGAAGGAGCGCCCCTGCCTCAACCATCACATGGGCCGCTGCGACGGCTTCTGCCGCGGGCTGCCGGATGAAAAAGAGTATACGGAACGTATTCAACAGGCAACACAATTACTAACCGGACACTATAAGGCGCTCACGCGCACGATGCGCGAGGAGATGGAGCGGGAGGCGGAGGCGCTGCATTTCGAGCAGGCGGCGGCGCTGCGCGACCGCATCGCCGCCATTGAGTCGCTCGGCAAACGCCAGAAGGTCATCGCCGGCATCTGCGCCGACACGGATATATGGGGCGTATACCGCGGCGCGGCGAAGTGCGGCTGGGCGGTCATCCACGTCGAGGACGGCAGCGTGACCGGCCGCGAGACCGATCTTTTTACCGCGCCGACCGACGAGAGCGAGGCGGATATGCTCTCGGCGCTGCTGGGGCAGTATTATCTGCCCCGCGCGGCGCTGCCGCACGAGATTCTGCTTCCGTGCGAAACGCAGGACGCGGAGGAGCTGGCGGCGGTGCTCAGCGAGCGCGCCGGACGGCGCGTGAACGTCCACGTCCCGCAGCGCGGCGACAAGGCGGAGCTGCTGCGTATGGCGGCGCGCAACGCGCGCGAGGATGTGGAACGGGTCACCACTTTA
>CAMVGI010000264.1 GCA_947166955.1 uncultured Clostridia bacterium
GCACGCCCTATCTCATCCGTCCCATCGAACACGGCGCGGACATCGTGGTGCACAGCGCGACCAAGTTCATCGGCGGCCACGGCACGACGCTCGGCGGCGTGATCGTGGACAGCGGCAACTTCGACTGGGCGGCGTCGGGACGCTATCCGTGGATCAGCGAGCCGAACCCCAGCTATCACGGCGTCAAGTTCACCGACGCGGCGGGCAAGACGGCGTTCGCGGTCTACATCCGCGCGATATTGCTGCGCGACACCGGCGCCTCCATCTCGCCGTTCGCGGCGTTCCTGCTGCTGCAAGGCACCGAGACGCTGTCGCTTCGCCTGGAGCGTCACGCGGAGAACACGAAGAAGGTCGTCGAGTATCTCAAGAACCACCCGAAGGTCGAGAGGGTCTACCATCCGTCGCTCCCCGACCACCCCGACCACGCGCTCTACGAGAAGTACTTCCCGAACGGCGGCGCGTCCATCTTCACCTTCGACGTCAAGGGCGGGCAGAAGGAGGCGTTCGCGTTCATCGACGCGCTGGAGATCTTCTCCCTGCTCGCGAACGTCGCGGACGTCAAGAGCCTCGTCATCCATCCCGCGACGACCACGCACTCCCAGCTCACGGCGGCGGAGCTGGAATCGGCGGGCATCCACCCGAACACCATCCGCCTCTCCATCGGCACCGAGCACATCGACGACATCATCGCCGACTTGGACAAGGGTTTTGCGGCGGTTTAAAAAGACACCTCACTTTTGCCATAGTCATCTCCAAGGGTCAACGCCCGCGCGGTCTCATTTGCCGCGCGGGCGTTGACCGTCGTTTTGCAAGTTTGCCCTTTGCATTCGACCGCGGGTCTGATATACTGATCGTAACGGAGCCGCCGCGCCCAAGGCGCGGCGGACATAAGAGGAGGGAAAACGAATGAGCACGCTTTCCGTTACATTCGGAACGCCCGAGCCGATCCCGTTTCGGGAACACGGCTGCGAGGGGGAATTTATGGCGCGCGTGCGCGGCAGCGCGGAGGTTTCCGACTATCCCGCCCGTTTCGACGAGGGCGGCGCGGCGGAGACCGAACTGCGAAAAGCCATGGCGGAATCGGTTCCGGAGTGCTTTGCGCGCTGGCCCGAGGACAAGCTCGTCATGGGCCGCGACAACCGCGATATCATGAACGAACTGCTGGAAGCGGCGCTTGCCGCCAGGGGCGTGACGGCGAAGGTCGAGGTCCGCGGCGTCGACCTCGTCAAGGGGCAGATGGACGCCTACATGAAAGCCTGCGGCGAGGCGCTGCGCGAGGAGATTTCTCCGAGCGTCCGCACGGACGGTCTCGCGGACGAGGCGCACGGGCCGCTGATCCGCTTTTCCTACGGCCGTTTTTCGCACGGCATGGCGATGGGCAGCAGCTCGTCGAGCAGCGACGAGCTTGCGTGGAACCGCGACGGGAGCATTATCCTGACGAGCAGCTACAGCGGCGGCGGAAAAAACACGAGGTTTGAGTACCGCGTCAAGCCGGAGATCGCGGAGAAGGTGCGCGCCTTCGTCGCGGAAAAACACCTCGCGGCGCTTTCGAAACAGAAGATCCCGACGCCGGCGGCTTTCGACAACTTTACCAGTTCGTCCTTTTCCATGACCTTCGACGACAGCGCCCTCGGCGGCAGTCCCTATGAAATGCTGCACATCGAATGCGGCCCCGCGGGCATGACCTTCCGCAAGATCGAGGACGAGGCGTGGGAGCTTCTCAAGGAGTGCCGGGAGACCGGAGAGTGCGCCGTGCGCGAGGAAACGGAGGCCGGCGGTGCGTTCGGCGGCATGATGGGGTTTCCGGGGATGATGAACGGCGGCATGACGGGCGGCACGCTCTTAAGCGCGGCGGAGCCATGGACCTGCCCGAGCTGCGGCCGCGCCGGAAACACGGGCCGATTCTGCACCGAGTGCGGCTACCCGCGATAACACGCGGACCATATCCCCGCGGAGGACCGCGTCGCGGCGTTCGACCCCGACGGCATATTCTTCTTGCGCTTAAAAGAAAATGCGGCTATAATACGTTTTGGTTGATTGCCAAAATTTATCAGAGAGGGGTATCGTATGACAAAAGCAAGCTATGACATCGTAGTCGTGGGCGCCGGCAACGCGGGCCTGTCGGCTGCGCTGCAATCTGTCTCGGCGGGCAAAAAAACGCTGCTGATCGAGCAGCACAATCTGCCCGGCGGCTGCGCGACCAGCTTCCGCAGGGGGCGCTTTGAGATCGAGCCGTCCCTGCACGAGCTTTGCGACCTCGGCCCCGTGGAGGACCCCGGCGACGTGCGCAACCTGATGGACGGATACGGCGTCCATGTGGATTGGGTGCGCGTCGGCGACTGTTTCCGCGTGATCAGCAAGTACTCCGACGGTACGCCCATGGACGTGTCGATGCCCTCCGGCATCCAGCCGTTCATCGACAAGATGGAGGAGTACGTCCCCGGCAGCAGGCCCCAAATGGTCCAGCTCTTCGAGCTGTTCCAGGAGGTGCTGGACGGCATCGCCTACATCACCGCGTCCGCCGGACACGCCGACTCCAACGTGCTCAAGGCCAAGTACCCCAATATGCTCCGGACGGGCGCATACCCCACCAAGAAGGTGTTCGACGCGCTCAAGCTTCCGCAGCGCGCGCAGGATATCCTCTCGACCTACTGGTCGTATTTGGGCGTGGATATGGAGCATCTCGCCTTTATCCACTACGCCGCCATGGTGCACAAGTACATCACCCGCAGCGCCTACATACCCGCCCACACCAGCCACGAGATCAGCAACGCCATGGTCGAACGCTTCCGCGAGCTGGGCGGCGAGGTGTGGTTCAACTGCCGCGCGGAAAAGTTCCTCTTTGACGGCGACCGCTGCTGCGGCGTGGAGACGAACCTCGGCACCGTTTCGTGCAAGTCCGTGCTGGCGAACATCAACGCCGACATCGTCTACGGCAAAATGATCCCGAAGGAGCTCATCCCCGAGCGCCAGAAGAAGCTCTCCACCGCGCGCGGGCAGAATTACGGCGCGCGCATGATGACCGCCTATTTCTGCCTCGACAAAACGGCGGAGGAGCTCGGCATCAAGGACTATTCCATCTTCCTGCCCGGCACCACCGACTCCGTCAAGGAGTACCGCAGCATCATGAAGGGCATGGAGAGCAACGACTACTCCATCTTCCTTTGCTACAACGTCGCCAATCCCAAGGCGTCTCCCGAGGGGACCTGCATCTGCTCGTTCACGACCTTCGGCTCCCCGGCCGACTGGAACGACCTCAAGCAGGAGGATTACGTTGCGTTCAAGAACCGCGTCGCAAAGAA
>CAMVGI010000265.1 GCA_947166955.1 uncultured Clostridia bacterium
CGTGACGCGCTATTTCGGCGGCGTGCTGCTCGGCGCGGGCGGACTGACGCGGGCGTATGCCAAATCCGCGAAGGACGCCCTCGACGCCGCGGGCAAGGCGCGCATGACGCTTTGGACACGAGAGCGCGTCAACGTGCCGTATCCGCTCTTTGAGCGGCTGGGGAGGCTTGCGGAGAGCCTCGGCGGCATTGTGGAGGGCAGCGATTACGGTGCGGACGTCGCCGTGACGCTGCGCCTGCCCGCGACGCGGACGGAGGCGTTTGCCGCGGCGCTTACGGAGCTTTCGAACGGCGGCGTTTCTCCGGAAGTGCTGGGCGAGGTATTCCTGCCCGGCGCGCGCGAGGACTGACGCGGCAAAAATTTTCAAAACCGCGCACTTGGCTCTTGACATTGCCGAAGCATCTGCGTATAATACCCATGTTGCGCGTATGGCGCATCCGGGTGTAGCGCAGTTGGTAGCGCGCTTGGTTCGGGACCAAGAGGCCGTGGGTTCAAATCCCGCCACTCGGACCACAAAAAGCAGCAATTTTGACCGAATTTTGGCCAAAATTGCCGCTTTTTTATTCAAAACACTTACATCGGTTTTGCGATTTGCGCGAGGGCTCAAAGACCTCCGACGTTCCGCATCGTATCGAGATAATACCGCAGCAAGCCCGCAATACCGCCTGCGTGCCAGGTTTCCCGAAACGCGCGGTGCATCAGCAGCGGATTGTCGGTTACGATACAGTCTACCCGGCAGTTGAGAAGATACTGCGCAGAGCTTTCACTGTTGATCGTCCAGCAGTACACGATGCCGCCGTTCGCATGGATGTGCGACACCAGCTCGCGCGTAATGCTCTGCTCTTCAATACTGAATTCGTTCGCGTAGGGGAAATCCGTCACGTCGCCCCATGCGACCGACATGCAGTATATCGTGCGCATCGTGGGGTCAAGCTCCTTCACGCGGCGCAGCGGTTCCGGCTGCAGGCAGAGGATCGCCGTTCGGTCGTGCATGCCGTTTGCGTTGATGATCGCAAGCACACGCTCCTCAATGCCTTCGTCCATACCGTTCGGCTTGATTTCGATCTGAACGTAGACATCTTTCAGCAGTTTCAACGCTTCGTCGAGCGTTGTGATGCGAAGATCGGCATAATCCGGGGAGAACCAGGAGCCGACGTCCATTGCCTTGATCTCATCGTAGGTCAGATCATGTACAAAAACGTTCTTTCCGCTGATGCGGCTGAGATTGTCGTCATGGCTGACGATGATCACGCCGTCCTTCGTCTGATGTACGTCGAGTTCGACCCAATCCACGTCTTCATACACCGCAAGCTGAAACGCGGGGCGGGAGTTTTCGGGCGCGTTCACGGAGTCTCCGCGGTGCGCCGCGATCATCGGGAACTCCGGCGTCCAGAACGCTTCGCGCCAGTAAACGTAGTTTTGCGCGATGTATACGCCAAGCAGGAGAATGAGCACAGTGGCTCCCGCGATGCGCTGCCATTTCTTCCATTCGCGATTGTGGAACGCGTGCCTCGACATCGAGGCGAGTTCGTTTTGATCCTCGGTGTATTGGAAAAACAGCTGTGTCAGCGCCGCAATGTTAACGCCCGGCGCGAGAAGCGCGCCGAGATAGGAGTTGAACTGCATGGTAACGGTCGTCAGCCGGGAGGCGTTGGTTTCAATGCTGGACGTCGGGAACCAGTTCATGATCCGCACGAATATGGCGGAAACGATCCCCGAAAACGCCGTCGTCGCACAAAACAGCAGCGCGGCGGTGATGGCGAGGCACAGTATGGTTTGCAGGTATCTGCCGCGGATCAGGGCGCGGCTTTTTCGGCAGGAGGCGGTAAAGCTGCCGCCCTGCAGGAGATAGTGGTTCATGGCAAAGATGTACACCAGCTCCATAAGCAGCAACGCCGCGTACAGGATGCGATACAGGATCAGGTACAGCGTGTCGGCGGCGATGTACGCTTTGATGAAGCCGGGAATCACTGCCTGTACCGAGGAAAAGGACAGGGTGAAGAACCCCGTGAGCGGGAGAAGCACCATGACAAACGGGAACAGCGTCCAATTCTTCGGCGAAAAACTCCACATACCAACGCGAAGCCCTTCCGCGAGCATGCCGGAAAAATTCGCCTTCCGTCCGACCATCGAAACGCTGTACGCGTGCATGACACCGGCAATCCCGACGACGTGCAAAAGCGTGATCAGGGTGCAAAGCAGCAGCAGAATCAGAATCGTCGTCGGCGCGGTCAGAAAGGGCAGAATGTTATGCTGCGCGATATAGGTATCCCCGTGCAGCAGCATCGCAAGGCGGAGACAGAGTTTGACAAATACGGAACTCGCGATCATATTCACCGCTGAGTACACAAGCAGAAACGGAAGAACGACGGTCCAGTTTTCGCGCAGCAGATAGCCCACTCCCTGCAGGAATTGGCGGACTATGATGCGTATATGCGTTTTTTTGAACAGCTTTCCGTTCGTCAAGACAATACCACCATCCATGCCGTTTTCTTCTTTATCAACAATAGAGTAACGTTTTTTCGATTTGCTGTCAAGTTGACTTTCCCGTCTGCCGATGCTATCATCGTGGCATGAAACAGCGAGGGGGCGAGGGAATGGATCAGTACGAGCGCACGCGGATGCTGCTCGGCGACGACGCGATGGCGAGGCTGCGGAAAGCGCGCGTGGCCGTGTTCGGTGTCGGCGGCGTCGGCGGCTATGCGGTGGAGGCGCTCGCGCGCAGCGGCGTCGGCGCGCTGGATCTCGTGGACAACGACGTCGTGTGCCTGAGCAACCTCAACCGCCAGATCATCGCGACGCGCGAGACGGTCGGGCGCTATAAGGTCGACGTCGCGGCGGAGCGGATCGCGTCCATCGACCCGACCATCGTCGTGAACACGTATCGGACGTTTTTCCTGCCCGAAACGGCGGGAGAGTTCGACTTTTCGCGCTACGATTACGTCGTGGACGCCATCGACACCGTCGCGGGTAAGCTCGCCATCGTGCTTGCGGCGCAAAAAGCGGGCGTTCCGGTCATCTCCGCGCTCGGAACAGGCAACAAGCTCGACCCCACGCAGCTTGCCGTGGGGGATATTTACGAGACCTCCGTCTGCCCGCTGGCGCGCGTGATGCGCCGCGAGCTGCGCCGGCGCGGCGTGGAGCGGCTGAAGGTGCTCTGGTCGCGCGAGGAGCCGACCCGCCCGCTGCCCTCCGAGGAGACGCCGGAGGCGTCCCGCCGTTCCGTTCCCGGTTCGACGGCGTTTGTGCCGAGCGTGGGCGGACTGCTGATCGCCGGGCTGCTGGCATTCCTGAGCTAT
>CAMVGI010000266.1 GCA_947166955.1 uncultured Clostridia bacterium
CAGCAGCGCCGCCGCGGCCGCAAGGCGGTCGCGGAGCACAACCGCGTGTGCGAACTGATCCGCGCCATCGGGGACTATCGCAAGGGCGAGCGCCCCGCCATCACGGGCTATGAGTTCCACATCCTCACGCTTGCGAGCTACGTCTGCCCGAAGTATCTGATCGTCGATAAGCTCCAGGAGACGCTCGACGAGCTGAAATCCCGCGAACCGATGGAGGCGAACGCCTTCCGCGCCCGCGTCGCGGTCGTCGGCTCCGAGGTGGACGATCTCGATTTCATCAAGCTTGTCGAGGATTCCGGCGCCTACGTCTGCGCCGACCGCTATTGCTACGGCTCGCTGCCCGGGCGCGACCCCATCGCGCTCACCGACGACGAGGACGCGCTCACGCAGATCTGCCGGCAGTACATGATGCGCGGCGGCTGCCCGCGCTATATGGATATGCCGAAGATGCTCGGCCGCCGCGAATACGTCGACCGCATCGCGAAGGAATACGGCGCGGACGGCATCATCTACGAGCAGATGAAGTTCTGCGACCCGTGGGCGTACGAGAAGATGCTCGGCTCCCACATCCTGCGCGAGGAGTTCGGTTATCCCGTGCTGGCGGTCGACCGCCCGTACGCCATCGCAAGCTCCGGACAGATGCGCACGCGCGTGCAGGCGTTTGTCGAGAGCATCGAGATCAAACACATTCAGAAGGAGGGTGCGGCGAATGGCTAAGGAGATCGGAGCCGACCGGCTCGGCGACTTTTACATCGACGGCGGCAAGGTGCGCAAGCGCCGCGAGTGGCGCGGCCTTTCCGACACGCTTTACGATTATTCCCGCTGGCTCGTCATCATGGCGACGCTCGGCAAATTCGTGATGAAGCCGCGCAACGTCAAGGCCATGTTCCGCTATCGCTGGATGGCGAATTACCTCGCCGTTCCGATGATGGTTGACCGCCATACGCAGGGTTTACGAGGCGAATATCTCCGTATTTGCCACACCGAGCAGGACCTCGTCATCGACGATGTGGCGAAGCTTTTGGACAGCCTGTTCCGCGGCGACCGCCGCATCGGCAACGACACGGAATTCTCCAAGAAGGTCGTGCTCGTGGACGAGAATGAGATGACCGCGGTGATGATGGGCTTCCCGATGCTCAAGACCTTGAGCCGCGAGACGCCGTCCACCTACGTGTCCGTCCTTTTGAACCAGCACGCGGCGGAGCACTACATCGACGTGGCGCAGGAGTTCGGCCTCGCGGGCGACGTCTGCCCGATGCCGGAGGCGGAGGCGGGCGTCTCCATCGACGACGACGCGCCGGTGCTCGGCGCCTGCGCCGTGCAGTGCAACACCACCTGCGACGGCTCGCTTCTCGGCAACGGCGTCATTTCCCGCCGTCTGGAGCTGGAGGACGGCATTCCCGTGTTCCAGCTCGCCGCGCCGCTGCGCCACCGCGAGGACGACGTGCAGGAGTATGCCGCGCAGGAGATCCGCAACGCCATCGCGTTCGTGGAGAAGCACACGGGCGTGAAGTGGGACTGGAAGGCATATTTCGAGTGCGCCAAGCGCGTCAACTATGCGACGAAGTGCCGTCAGGAGTGGCTGGAGATGAACCGCACCCCGTATCCGCAGGTGTTCGGCTCCAACCTCGCGCTCTACACCGAGACGAACTACATGGCGATCTGCGGGCGCGTTCCCGCGTTTGAGAAGGCGGACCGCACCATCACGCGCCTTGCGCGTCAGGCCTACGAGAAGAAGATGCGCGCGGCGAAGGAGTACCGCCACCGCGCCATCATCTGGGGCGTGCAGTCGCACTACTACATGGACTTCCTCGTATGGCTCCTCAACTGCTGGGGCATCGTGCCGCTGACCGACATGCTCTCGATGGTCTCCACCCGTGAGATCGCGGAGACGGACACGCCGGAGAACCGCGAGCAGGCGTACTACGACATGGCGTGGCTCACCGAGAACATGATCATGCGCAACCGCACGCACGGCGGCTATCGCGTCCTGCTCGACGAGCTGTGGGAGTTCACGCAGCAGTTCAACGCCGACATGGTCATTTTGTGGGAGCATATGAGCTGCAAGGCGCTCGACGGCATGCACGGCCTCTTTGAAGAGCGCGCCCGCGAGCTGGGCATCCACCTCGTCTGGGTGCAGCACGACCTGTTCGACCCGCGCATCATCTCGCGTCAGGGCGTCCGCGACCAGATCAACAACTACATGCGCACCGTCATGCGCGAGGAGCCGATCGACCCGTCGCTGGAGGTTCTCCACGACGAGGAATCGTGGTAAAAGGGGAGTTAGATATGTCAAAATGCGGTAAATTCTTCGGCAAGCTTCTTTGGAAGCTGCTGCTTATTGCGCTCGGCTTTTTCGTCGTGACGTTCACGGTCTATTTCTTCAACCTCGACATGAAGCTGACGGCCGCCATCGAGCCGTTCCTGCTCAAGCACTACGACAGGATCGAACGCAATACGCATCTGTAAAAAGGAAAGGGAGACAGACAACGATGAAATACTATGGCGGCTGCGACGTGGGTTCCACGTACACCAAGGCGATCATCCTCGACGAGACGGGCAAGATCGTCGCCGACACGACCATCCGCAGCAAGATCAACTCCGAGGTGAGCGCGACGCTCGCGATGGAGGAGGTCTGCAAGACGGCGGGACTGAAGGATTCGAAGGAGCTTGCGTACCTGATCGGCACGGGCTACGGACGCAACAAGGTGCCGTTCGCGGACGAGAACATCAGTGAGATCTCCTGCCACGCGATGGGCGTGCACATCACGAACCCGAACGTGAAGGCGATCATCGACATCGGCGGTCAGGACGTCAAGGGCATCAGCATCGACACCGACGGCACGGTGAAGAACTTCGCGATGAACGACAAGTGCGCGGCGGGCACGGGCCGCTTCTACGAGGCGATGGCGCGCTCGTTCGAGATGACGCTGCCGGAGTTCTCGAAGCTGTCGCTCACGGCGAAGAACGTGATCCCCATCACGGCGCAGTGCACGGTGTTTGCGGAGAGCGAGGTCATCACGCTCGTCGGCGAGGGCAAGCCGATGGACGAGATCGCGGCGGGCATCCAGATGGCGGTCGCGAAGCGCTGCTTCGTGATGAGCAAGAAGGCGGGCGCGACGGATGCGATCACGCTGACGGGCGGCTGCGCGAAGAACGACGGTCTCAAGCAGGCGATCGAGCACGTGCTGAAGCTCAAGGTCGTGGAGCTTAAGACCGACCCGCAGCTCATGGGCGCGCTCGGCGCCGCGGAATACGCGCGTCAGAAGGGCATGGCGAAGAGCGC
>CAMVGI010000267.1 GCA_947166955.1 uncultured Clostridia bacterium
GAAGCCCTCGGGCAGCGCGTTCATGCACTCGCGGAACGCGAGTACGCGCGTCGCGATGTAGAAGATGACGGTGAGCACGAGCGCGACGGACGAGCCGTACATGAGGCCCACGGACGCGTCGGAATTGCCGAACGCCTCGACGAAGCTCGCGCCCTCGGTAAAGAAGCCGCCGGTGTAGATCATGCCGACGACGCAGCAGACGATCAGCAGGATAATGGGGACGAGCAGGTGCATGACCTTGCCGCTGCCGCTCACGGGCGGGGTGGGCTGATCCTCCGCGCCGGTGATGCTCGCCGCGGGACGGGGCTTCGCTTCCGCGCGCTCGGCAAGCTCCACGCGCCGCATCGCGCCGAAGTCGAACTTGCCGACGGAGAGCGTGATCATCATGGCGATGGTCGTGAACGCGTAGAAGTTATAGGGGATGGCGCGGATGAAGAGGTCCAGGCCGTTCACGCCGTCCACAAAGCCCGTCACCGCCGCCGCCCACGAGGAGATCGGGGCGATGATGCAGATCGGCGCGGCGGTCGCGTCGATGAGATACGCGAGCTTCGCGCGCGAGATGCCGTGGCGGTCGGCGAGCGGACGCATGACCGAGCCGACGGTCAGGCAGTTGAAGTAGTCGTCGATGAAGATAAGCACGCCGAGCAGGATGGTCGCGAGCTGCGCGCCGGTCTTGGTCTTGACGTGCTCGACCGACCAGCGGCCGAACGCCGCCGAGCCGCCCGCGCGGTTCATCAGCATGACCATGGTGCCGAGGATGACGAGGAACACGAGGATGCCGACGTTCCACGCGTCGGCGAGCGAGCCGACCATGCCGTCGACGAACACGTGCTCCATCGTGCCGGTGAAGCTGAAGCCGGAGTAAATGAGCCCGCCGCAGAGGATGCCGATAAACAGCGACGAATAGACCTCCTTGGTGATCAGCGCGAGGCCGATCGCGATGATCGCGGGCAGCAGGGATACGAGGGTCTGTGCGAACATAACTATCACCTTTCCAACCAAAAAAGAATCAGTCATGATCCCATCATGACTGATACGCGGGACGCTTTCGTCCCGTTTCGCCATGACAGCTCTCCGCCTTGCGGCGACAGTCCGGCGGGTATTCCCCGACGGCCCGGCGAAAACACGGGCGGGAACCCGTATCTCCCCTCGGCGGCCTCCCCTTTCGCTCCGCGATTTCCCGTCGCTTGCTCGGAGTTACTCTTGTCGGCCGCGCCTCTATCAAGACTTTATTTGGTTAAAGCAATAATACCCCTTTTTCGCGATTTGTCAAGCATTTTTTGCTTACTGTGCGCAACACGCCGTCTTCAACACGCGGCGGAACATCTGCCCCCACGTCACGCGCCCCACGCTTTCGCCCGCGTAGATCGGCAGCACCGCCACCGCGTTGCCGCCGGAGTCCGTGACGCGCAGCTCGCCGAGGCGGTCGAGCGCGTTCACCGGCGCGTCCACCGTTTCCGGAAGGCTCAGCTCCTTGGTGAGCGCGTTCGCCTTCGATTTTTCGAGCAGCAGCGTATTTTCCTTCGTGAGAACGGGCTGCACGGCGGCGCGCTCGCCGAGGCGCACGGGCAGCGGCGCGAGCGCGGCGTCCGGCGTGATGGTCACGAGCGTATAGGTCGCGAACCCGTGGTCGAGCAGCGCGCGGGCGTCGGCAAAGCGCTCGTCGCTGGTCTTGCCCTTCATGATGACGGCGATCAGCTCCATGCCGCCGCGCTCGGCGGTCGCGCTCAGGCAGTAGCCCGCCGCGTCGGTCGAGCCGGTCTTGAGCCCCGTCGCGCCGTTATAAAAGCGGACGAGCTTGTTGGTGTTCACGAGCATCGACTCCCCGCCGCGCAGCGAGTCCATCCATATGGTCGTGAAGCGGCGGATATCGGGGTGGTTCAAAATCAGCTCGCGGGACATCAGCGCGATGTCGTGCGCCGAGGTCAGATGCCCCGCGGCGGGCAGACCCGTGGCGTTGGCGAAGTGCGTGTCGTTCATGCCAAGCTCTTTGGCGCGCGCGTTCATCTTCTCCACGAACGCGTCCTCGCTGCCCGCGAGGTGCTCGCCGAGCGCCACGGCGGCGTCGTTGCCGGAGACGACGCACACGGCCTTCAAAAGGTCGCGCACGGTCATCTGCTCGCCCTCCTTGAGCCAGATCTGGCTGCCGCCCATCGAGCTTGCGTGCGCGCTGCCCGTCACCACGTCGTCGTACGAAAGCGCGCCGGAGTCGATCGCCTCCATCGTGAGCAGGATGGTCATGATCTTCGTGACGCTCGCCGGCTCGCGCGGCGTGTGTTCGTCCTTGGCAAAGAGCACCGTGCCGGTGGACTTCTCCATCAGCACCGCGGACGGCGCGGCGACGTCGATGGCGCGCGCGTTGACGCACAGCGCGAGCGCGCAGAGGCAAAAGACGGCGAAAAAACGTTTCATGGCGTATCCCTCCGAGTCGGTTTTGCTACACCATATGAGACCGCGGGACAAAATATCCGTTTTTCGCCTTGCAAAGCGTTGGGGTATCTGCTATAATAGCCCCGTTGCACGGGAAAAGTACATACGCAGGGTTGGTATATCGGTATTACAGCGGCTTCCCAAGCCGTTAAGGCGGGTTCGACTCCCGTACCCTGCTCCAAATCTGATATAGCAGTTGATACAATCGTGTCAACTGCTATATCGTTAATATTTGAATGATAGTCTAGCCCTTCAAATTTTCTGTGTGCTATCCTGTTTTAGTTTTCAAGTTATCAAAAGGTGAGAAAATGTGGATATTTGTAATCATAATCGTAATAGTGGCATCGGTTAGCATCTATTTAAAATCGCCTGCAGTAAAAGGCCGAAGAAGTGAACAAGCTGTTGCTCGAAGACTTGAAGTAGACAGCCTTCTAAAACATGACGGGAAAATTCTAACCAATGTTTATATACCCAAGGAATCCGGCGATACTTCCGAGATCGACGTATTATACATAACGACAAAAGGTCTGTTCGTTTTGGAGAACAAGAACTATGCTGGATATATCTTCGGCAGCGAAAAAAACAAAAGCTGGACAGTTACGCTGTACGCCGGGAAGTCATGGTATGGCGGCAAGAAAGTAGAAAAGCATCAGTTCCATAAGAAGAGCACCTGCCTTTTGAGCAGGTGCTCTCATTAATATTGAGTCAACGCGATTTCCGGCGCGGGCGGTTTTTCCCTTGACACGGTCATTCCTGCCCGCGCATCCGCTTCACGGCGTCCCAGCTGACCTCGTCGCTGCTCACGCCCAAGCGGCCTGCCAGCGAGGCAGCCTCCTCCCGGTCGGCCGCATGCCC
>CAMVGI010000268.1 GCA_947166955.1 uncultured Clostridia bacterium
TCGCGCGGCATCAACATCGGCACGGTCAGGAAAGTCTATATCTCCGAGTTTACGCCGACCGGAAACGTCTATTCGGTGACGTTTGAGGGGTCGTCCGGCTCGAAGACCGTCTACCGCGAGTCCTGCCGCCTGACGCTGGGGCTTCGCAGCATGCGCTTCAATGTCGGCGGGGCGGACGCCGAATCCTACTACATCAACGGCGCGGACAACACACTGACGGGGATCCGCGGCGCATATACCATTTCGGGAACCGGAGAGGTGTCGCTTTTCAACGCCGGCGCGGCGGACGCCTATGTGCTCACTTCGGGCGGCGTTTCCTCGCTGAAGCGGGAGAAGGAGCAGACGGCAAAGTCGGATACGTTTACGTTTTCCGGCAGCGGCTGGGGCCACAACGTCGGCATGAGCCAGTGGGGCGCCACCGCGATGGCGGAGCTGGGCTTCGATTTCCGCGAGATCCTCACCTTTTACTATACGGGAGTGACCATAGAATAACCGATGAAAACAAGCGATTTTGACTACATGCTCCCGCCGGAGCTGATCGCGCAGACGCCGGCCGAGCGGCGGGACGCTTCGCGGCTTCTGTGTCTCGACAAGGAGACGGGGGCGTTTTCCCACCATCATTTTTACGACCTGCCGGAGTTTTTGCGCTCCGGCGACTGCCTCATCCTCAACGACAGCCGCGTTCTGCCCGCAAGACTGCTTGGCAGAAGGCTGCCGGGCGGCGGCGCGTGCGAGGTGCTGCTGCTCGTTGACCGCGGCGAGAACGTGTGGGAGTGCATCGTCCGCCCCGGCAAGCATCTGCGCGCTGGCGCGCGCCTCAGCTTCGGCGAAGGCGAGCTGACCGCGGAGGTCACGGAAGTCCTGCCGGACGGCAACCGCCTCGTCCGGTTTTTCTTTGAGGGCATCTTTTTGGAGGTGCTCGAACGGCTCGGCAAGATGCCGCTGCCGCCGTACATCAAAGCGGAATTGCGGGACAGGGAACGCTATCAGACGGTCTATTCCCGCGTCAACGGCAGCGCCGCCGCGCCGACGGCTGGCCTGCATTTTACGCCGGAGCTGCTCAAATCCATCGAGTCGAAGGGCGTACGCCTCGGCTATGTGACGCTGCACGTGGGTCTCGGCACGTTCCGCCCCGTGAAGGAGGACGAGCTGGAGGAGCACGAGATGCACAGCGAGTACTGCATCGTGCCGGAGGAGACGGCGGCGCTCATCAACGAAACGAAGGCAAACGGCGGGCGCGTCGTGTGCGTCGGCACGACGTCGTGCCGCACGGTCGAATCGTGGGCGGCGGAGGACGGTACGATGAAAGCGGGCGCGGGCTGGACGAACATCTATATCTACCCGGGTTACCGCTTCAAGGTCATGGACGCGCTCGTGACCAACTTCCACCTGCCGCAGTCGACGCTTTTGATGCTCGTTTCCGCGCTGGCGGGCCGCGAGCATGTGCTTGCGGCGTATGAGGAGGCCGTGCGGGAGAAGTACCGCTTCTTCAGCTTCGGCGACGCAATGTTCATCTCTTGAACAAGGAGCCTGTATGTTTCAAGTCATCAAGTACGAGGGCAAGGCGCGGCGCGGGACATTCCGCTGCGCGCACGGCGGGGATGTCCAAACGCCGGTTTTTATGAACGTCGGTACCCAGGCCGCCATCAAGGGCGGCCTTTCCGCGTTTGACCTCAAGGATATCGGCTGCCAGATCGAGCTGTCCAACACCTATCATCTGCATCTGCGCCCGGGGGACGACGTGGTGCGGCAGATGGGCGGACTGCACAGGTTTATGCGCTGGGACGGCCCGATTTTGACCGACAGCGGCGGATTTCAGGTCTTTTCGCTCGCAAGCCTCCGCAAGATCAGGGAAGAAGGCGTCACCTTCGCGTCCCATCTCGACGGGCACCGCATCTTCATGGGGCCGGAGGAGAGCATGCGCATCCAGTCCAACCTCGGCAGCGATATTGCCATGGCGTTCGACGAGTGCGTGGAGAATCCCGCGCCCTATGAGTATGCCAAGGCGTCGTGCGAGCGGACGCTGCGCTGGCTGGAGCGCTGCAAGGCGGAGCACGATCGCCTGAACGCACTGCCGGACACGGTCAACCCCGGGCAGATGCTTTTCGGCATCAATCAGGGCGCGACCTACGCGGATCTCCGCGTCTGGCACGCGCAGGAGATCGCAAAGCTCGACTGCGACGGCTACGCCATCGGCGGGCTTGCCGTCGGCGAGCCGACGCAGGTGATGTATGATATCATCGACGCGGTGGAACCGTATCTTCCGAAGGACAAGCCGCGCTATCTCATGGGCGTCGGCACGCCGTCGAACATTATCGAGGGCGTGGCGCGCGGCGTCGATTTCTTCGACTGCGTTATGCCCGCGCGCAACGCGCGGCACGGAAAGCTGTTTACGTGGTCGGGCACGATGAACCTCAAAAACGAGAAGTACAAGCTCGACGAGCGGCCCATTGACGAGGAATGCGACTGTCCCGTCTGCCGCAGCTTCTCGCGCGCGTATCTGCGTCACCTTTTCAAGGCGGACGAGATTTTGGCGCTACGCCTTTCGGTGATGCACAACCTTTACTTTTACAATAAGCTCGCCGAGCGTATCCGCGACGCACTCGACGCGGGGGAGTTTGCCGCTTTCCGCGCGCGTTACAGCGGAAAATTGGACGAGCGCGTGTAAATCCGCAAAAAAGGCTTGCGAAACCGAAACGTATCCGCTATAATATGGCTTGACTTTTTGGAGAAAGGAAACGATTCCACATGGGTGATTACTCTCAGATCCTTATGATCGTGGCGATGGTCGCCATCTTCTACTTTCTGTTGATCCGTCCGGAGAACCAGCGCAAGAAAAAGGCCGAGGAGATGCGCAACAGCATCAAAAAGGGCCAGCGCATCACGACCATCGGCGGATTGATGGGCAAGGTCGTGCAGGTGAACGACAACTCTCTCGTTTTTGAGACCAGCGAAGACCGCGTCCGCATCGAGATCGCAAAGTGGGGCGTCCAAGCCACCGACGCGATGGAAGCGGAGGCCGCGCAGAAGACCGGCGGGCTTTTCGGCACGAAGAAGGACAATAACGCCGACGCTGCCGAACCCAAGGCCGAGGAGGCCGGTTCCGACGCTGCCGAGCCGGCGGCCAAGGACGAAAAGGCGAGCTTCGATCCCGAGATCAAGTAAGCGAACGACCGAACAGGAGAACAGCCGTGAAAAGCGGCTGTTCTTTTTTTGCGCGTTACGCCATACCCTGTTGTGTACGAGTTATGCAGAGGGGGCGGATTTTTTGGAACGATGGAAG
>CAMVGI010000269.1 GCA_947166955.1 uncultured Clostridia bacterium
TCTCCGCGCAGCTGGAACAGATCATGGACGACCGCAGCATCTATCGCGCGAGCGCCGACGAACGCAGCGTTTTCGTCACCGAATCGCTCGACCGCTACTGCGCGTCCATCGCCGCGCCCATCATCTCCGAGGGCGACGCGCTGGGGCTGGTGGTGTTTGTGGCGAATGAGGGCGAAGCGCCCGCGGGCGAGACCGAGTACAAGCTTGCGCAGACCATCGCGGGCTTCCTCGGCAAGCACATGGAGGCGTAAGGGCGCAAAAAAACAAGAGGCGGGAAATCCGCCTCTTGCTTTTTGTTTCCTGTTACTTCGCGCGCAGCTCCAAAAGTTTCTGCTTCAGCTCGCCCTCGATGCGGCCCAGCTCCGCCTCGGCGGCCTGACGCTTCGCCGCGCCGTCGCGCTGGATCTGGATGACCTCGTCGAGCGTGGAGATCAGCTGCTCGTTCGTGTGCTGGAGCGTCTCGATGTCGATGATGCTGCGCTCCGCCTCCTTCGCCGTGGCGATGGTGCCCATCTTGAGCATGTCGGCGTTCTTCTTCAAAAGGTCGTTCGTCGCCTCGGTGACGGCGTTCTGCGCCGCGGTGGCCTGACGGGAGTGCTCCATGCCGAGCGCGAGCACCATCTGGCTCTTCCACAGCGGAATGGTGTTGACGAGAGACGACTGGATCTTCTCGACCATGAGCGTGTCGTTGTTTTGCAGCATACGCGTCTGCGGCCCCATTTGGAGCGACACCATGCGCGTCAGCTCCAAATCGTGGAGTTTCTTTTCAAAGCGGTTGCAGAGGCTCACCATGTCGTTGTACTTCTGCGCGTCCTCGGCAAGACCGCTCGCCTCCGCCTTCTTGCGAAGCTCCTCCACCTCGCCGGCGCGCAGCTCCTCCAGACGCTTCTTGCCGGCGATGATGTACATGGTCAGTTCCTTGTAGTACTTGAGGTTGAGCTCATACATCTGGTCGAACATCGCGATGTCCTTCAAAAGCACAACCTGATGGTTCTCCAGCTCCTTGGTGATGCGGTCGACGCTCGCCTCCGCCTTGCCGTACTGCGCGCGCATCAGCTCCAGCTTGTTGCGCTGCTTCTGGGCGAAGCCGAAAATGCCCTTCTTCTCCTCCTTGCCGAAGCCCTTGACCTCAACGACCAGCTTGGAGAGCGTCTCGCCGACCTCGCCGAGATCCTTGTTGCGCACGGAGTTGAGCGCGTTCTCCGAGAACGACGCGACGCTCTTCTGCGCCGCCGCGCCGTAATTGAGCACGAGGTTGGAATCGGTGATGTCGATTTTCTTCGCAAACTCCTCAACCGCCTTCTTCTCCTCGTCGGTGAGCAAGTTCTCGTCGAGCTTCACCGCCTCGACGGGCTTCTGCTCGGGCGCAGCGGCGGGCGTCGCGGGCGTGGGGACGCTGTCCAGCGTCAGCTCGGGTGCCGCCTCCACGGCGGTCGCGGTCGGCTCCAGCGTCAGCTCGGGCATGGAATTGTCAGCCATTTTCGTATCCTCCTATTGTAAACTTATCTGTTTTAACGGTTAACAGGCGAATCGTGCCGCCTGCGCGCTTTCCCTAACTGATTATTATAATAGATATGCCCCACGCGGTCAAGAAAAAATGGCGGCCCGCAGAAGCGGGGCGCCATTCGGTCAGCTTGCGCCGACGCCGTAGGTCTGCGTCACGGGGTCGAGGAACAGCGGCAGGCGCGGCGTGCGATAGGTGAAGAGGATGAAGAGGAACATCAGCCCCCACAAAAGCAGGAAGCCGACGAGCTGCGGCGCCGCGCCGCGCAGAGCAAGCGTCGTGAGCAGGCGGTAGCTCAAAAGGTACGCCGCCGCGGCGGAAACAAAAAACACCGAAATGTTGAACCAATCGGGCGTCTTGCCGAACATCCCGTTCGCGGAATAGTACAGCACGGGAATGAGCAGGATACCCGCAAGCCCCGCCGTCGCCTTTGCCGCGAAAAAGTTGCGGAACGGCTCGGCAAAAACGGGAAATTCGAGCATCGTAAAGACAAAGTAGGGCACGAACAGCAGCTTCATGTGCTCCCACGTCGATTCGTTCACGCCCGCAAACGCCGCCACGAGCGTGTTTTCGCCCGTCCAGCGGTAGAGGAATTGCAGCAGCGTCCCCACCGCGCACACGACCAGAAAGCCGATCCCCTCCCACAACCGCAGATTCTTTCGAACGAGCATCGTTTTCCCCCTCTTTGCACAGTTTCCTCTTATTCTACGCAAAACGGCGCTCATTTATGCAAAAAGGCTGCCGGATGGCAGCCTTTTTGCATTGGTAAACCGATATTTTGTTGTAATCCTTTTCTGTAAAGCGGGTCTTCCTGCTTACGGGGCGGTATACACCGGCACCACAACGCCGCTCGGTTCGGACGCCGTCAAGGTGAAGCGGTTGCTTGTCTGGTAATGTATGCTTTCATTCGGGTACAACTTCAGGAACTCGTCCAGCGTGCCGACCGGACGCAGGCCGTAGGAGCCGTGGCGGTAGTGCATTGGCACGATGACGCGCGGCTTCGCCGCGTCGCACACGCGCTTGGCGGTCGCGGCGTCGATCGTATAGTATCCGCCCACGGGGATCAGCATGGCGTCGGCGTTCGAGACGGCGGCAAGCTGGGCGTCCGTCGGAAAATGCCCAAGGTCGGCGCAATGCACCACCGTCAGCGCTTCGGCGCGCAGGACGTGCATCGTGTTGTCGCCGCGCAGCGCGCCGCCCGTGTCGTCGTGAAAGGTCGCGACCTTCTCAACGGTAAACGTTTTGTTTCCTTTGGTTGACAATTGGACTCCCGCCGTGTAATTGTGGTCGCTGTGCCCGTGCGAGCAGAACACCGCGTCCGCGTACGTGTGCAGCGGCGGATAGTCCTCCATCCGATACGGGTCGAGCACAACGCGGCTTTCGCCGCTCTCGAGCGCAAAGCAGGCGTGTCCGAGCCAGATGATCTCCATATGCGTCCCTCCGTTACGGTTGCTCGTTCATACCGTCCGTCGGCGCCGAAATCGTCTCCGGCTCCGCGTTCTTGTTCTTCTTGCCGAACAGGCCCTTGCGCGGCTTCTTCTCCCGCGGATTCGACCGGTTGCGGCGGGCGCGTTTGATCAGCTTCACGACGACCACGACGATCGCGAGGATGACCGTAAGCTTCTGAAGCTGCTTTTCACGGCTTGCCTTTTTACCGCGGGTGGTGAGAGCGGTGCTTTCGGAGCCGAACGCGCTGCCGAGACACGAATTCTTGGAATCCTGAAGAAGGACCACGATCACGAGAAGAACAGCCGCGATGAGCAGCAGAAAAGT
>CAMVGI010000270.1 GCA_947166955.1 uncultured Clostridia bacterium
GCGGCGCGGCTCGCGCGGGAGCGAAGCTGAACGGAAACCATTTAAAAAAAGAATAAATAGAAAACGGAGGAGCCTGCCATGCTGTATCAGAATGACGAACACGTCCATGTGATGGATCACCCCCTCGTCGCCCACAAGCTGACGATCATGCGCGACAAGAGCACCAGCGTCAAGGATTTCCGCGAGTTGGTTTCCGAAATCGGCATGCTCATCACCTACGAGGCGACGCGCGACCTCCCGCTGACGACGCGCAAGGTCGAAACGCCGCTTTGTACGGCGGAAATGCCGACGCTCGCGGGCAAGAAGGTCGCTGTCGTTCCCATCCTGCGCGCCGGTCTCGGCCTCGTGGACGGCGTGCTGCGGCTGGTGCCCTCCGCGCGCGTGGCGCACATCGGCATGTACCGCGACGAGGAAACGCTGGAGCCGCACGTCTACTTCTGCAAGACCCCGCACGACATCGCCGAGCGCGACATCATGATCGTCGATCCGATGCTCGCCACCGGCGGCAGCGCAGACGCCGCGATCACCGAGATGAAAAAGCGCGGCTGCAAGCATATCAAGCTGATGGTGCTCGTCGCCGCCCCAGAGGGCATCAAGCACATCCGCGCGACGCATCCGGATGTGGACATCTACTGCGGCGCGGTGGACGACCATCTCAACGAGCACGGCTACATCGTCCCCGGCCTCGGCGACGCGGGCGACAGGATTTTCGGAACGAAGTAAACTTCGTTCCGAAAATGCGATCTGCGGATACCACATTCTTTGGCAATACGGCGCGGCTTGCGCCCTTGCAAATAAACCATTTCATCAACATTGAGAGGAAGATCATTACCCATGAGTGCATCCAGAGAAAAGAAAGCCCGTCAGGAACGCGGCGCGGATTACGTCAGCCCCAAGCAGCAGAAGGCGCGCGAGGAGCAGAAGGCGGCGCGCCGTTCCACCCTTATCTTCACCGTCTGCGCCGTTCTGTTCGTGCTGTGCGTTGCGGCAATGCTGCTTTGGAATTCCGGTTCCATCCAGCGCAGCGCCGCCGCCGTGAAGATCAACGGCCAGACCTATACTGCCGGCGACGTGTCGTTCTACTACAACAATACCCGCTCCAACCTCTTTTCCGGCATGGGGATCACGGACCCCGGCGGCTCCCTGCGCAAGCAGGAATATGAGGAGGGCAAGACCTGGTTCGACCTGATTTCCGACAGCGCGCTCAAAACCATGACCTCCACCGTGGTCGCCGCGCAGGCGGCAAGGGACGCGGGGCTGGATAAGAGCGAGGCGTACGCTACGGAAGTCAGCGATACGCTTGATTCGCTTCAGTCCGCCGTTTCGAAAAACGGTTACACGCTGTCGCAATACCTCAAAAACGTCTACGGCGCGGTCATGACGCGCGAGATTTATGAGCGCAACCTCCGTCTGGGCGTGCTTGCCGAGCTTTACGCCGATTCTCTCGCCGAAGTTTCCAACTACTCCGAGGCCGAGCTGACCGCCAAGCGCGACGCCGATCCGGAGAAATATGATACCGCCACCGTCCGCCACATCCTCGTCGACAGCGAGGTCGTGGCAAAGGACATCCTCGCCGATTGGGAAAACGGCCCCAAGACCGAAGACTCCTTCGCGGCGCTCGTCGCGGACAACTCCACCGACCCCGGCAGCAAGGACAACGGCGGTCTCTATGAGGACTTTGCCCGCGGCACGATGGTCGCGGAGTTCAACGATTGGTGCTTCGACGCCGCGCGCAAGCCCGGCGACACCGGCATCGTCCAGACCTCCTACGGCTATCATGTGATGTACTTCGTCCGCGGCGGCCTGTCCGAAAACTGGAAGGAAACGGCTGCCTCGGCGCTTGCGTCCGAAAAGCTCGCCGCACTCTCCGAGGGCGTTACGCCCGAGCAGCTTTCCGGTATGAAGTATATCGACAACTGATATGCTCACCGGAACGATTGTCAACGCGGCGGGCATCCTCGCCGGCTGCGCCGTCGGGCTGCTGCTCGGCAGGTTCATTCCCGAACAGCTCTCCGGCGCGATCACCAAGGGACTTGCGCTGTGCGTGTTTTTTATCGGCGTTGACGGCATGCTTGCGGGCGAAAAGCCGCTCGTGATGATCCTTTCCGTCGTGCTCGGCACGATCGTGGGCGAGCTGCTGCGGCTCGACGACCGGCTGAACGCCCTCGGCGATTCCATCGAAAAGCGATTCGCCAAGCGCGGCGTCAAGGGCCGCGTGTCCGAGGGCTTCGTGACCGCGTCGCTGCTCTACTGCGTGGGCGCGATGGCGATCGTCGGCGCGCTCGAATCCGGACTTTCCGGCGACCACTCGACGCTCTACGCCAAGACGCTGCTCGACGCCGTCTCCTCCGTGGTCTACGCCTCGACGCTGGGCTTCGGCGTGGCGCTCTCCGCCATTCCCGTGCTTCTCTATCAGGGGCTGATCGCGGCGGGCGCGTCGCTGCTCGCGCCGGTGCTGACCGACGCGGTCATCGCCGAGATGAAGTGCGTCGGCTCTCTTTTGATCGTGGCGCTCTCGTTCAACATGCTCGGTTTGGCCAAGCTCAAGGTGATGAACTACATCCCCGCGGTGTTTTTCCCGATCCTGCTGTGCAGATTCATGTAAGAAAAACCGCGTCCTTTTCCGTTTGGGAGGGGACGCGGCTTTTTGTATAATACCCCCAAAAGCGCCGAAATTTATTTGCCGCATTTCGTCCGATTTGATTGACTTGATGGGCATTATCTGTTACTATAATATTGCTATTTTATATTGGGGGGAGTACCTATGAGAGATCTCAAGCATCTGATCTTCTTCGAAAACCTGCTCCAGGAGGCAAACAACGAGCTTGTCAAGAAGGCGCAGGCCGAGGGGAAGAAAGCGCTGGGCTATACCTGCTACTTCATGCCCGAGGTCCTGCTCGACCTGCCGGGCTGTTTTTCCGTGCGCCTGCGCGCACCGCGCAGCGGTTCGCCCGACATGGCGACCTACTACATGTCCAACCGCACCTGCCACTACGGCCGCGCCCTCTTTGAGCGTGCGCTGGAGGGCGGCTTCAACTTCCTCGACGCGCAACTCGCCACCGAAACCTGCACGGTCACCTGCCGTTTTCAGGAGCACCTCGGCGCGATGGACGTCATCAAGAACCCCAATTTCTTCGTGGAGTTCTCGGACGTGCCGTTCAAGAAGAACGAAAACGGCATGGTCCATTTCCGCAAGCAGCTTCAGGCGCACGTGCTGGCTCCCCTGCACGATAAGCTCGGCATCGACAC
>CAMVGI010000271.1 GCA_947166955.1 uncultured Clostridia bacterium
CCGCGATCTCGCCGCCGAGCAGGTCGATCGTGCCGACGTACGGCTCCTTGAGTCCCAGGTCCTTGATGACGGTCAGTGTGCCGTCATGACCCACCGCGCCGCCGACGTCGAGCTTTCCGTCTGCGCGCAGGGGCATGTCCGCGGCGGGATTGCCCACATAGCCGCGCACGTTCCCCTCGGCGTCCGACACCGCCAGCACCGTGCCGAGCGGCCCGTCGCCCTTGATTTGGAGCGTCAGGCTCTCGCCCTGTCCCTTGAGGGCGTTGCCCATCATCGATGCCCCGGAAAGCGCGCGCCCGAGCGCCGCCGTGGCGACCGGCGTCAAATGATGGATATTGCGCGCGCGCTCGGTGAGCGTGCGGGTTTGGACAGCGCATGCCTTGACGAAGCCGTCCTTTGACATGGCGCGTACGATCTGATCTTGCATCGTAAAACTCCTATTTTCGAATAGCGGAAAAATAGATCCTGCCCTCGTCCTCGCGGGGCGCGCGCAGGCGGCAGTCGCCGTAGAGGCGGATATCCGTAAAACCGGCCTCGCCGAGCCACTGCGTCAGCTCGTCGGGGGCATAGTACCGCTGGCGGTGGAACTCGGTCTCCCGCTCCCACGCGCCGTCCGTCCGGAGCGCGAAAAGATCGACGCGGTAGTCGAGCAGATTGCGGCGGAACGTGGTCTGCCATGCGCAGAATACATCGTCCGCCTCGTCGCAGTACGTTCTGCCGTCCATCGCCTCCAGCTTCGCACGCCCATGGACGTCGAACACCAGCGCGCCGCCGGGCGAAACGAACAGCCGCAGCCGCTCGAACGTGCGCTTCACATCGCGCGGATCCGTGAGGTAATTGAGGCTGTCGAGGCAGCAGATCGCGGCGTCCACCGTGTCGTTGAGGTCGAGGCGCGGCATGCTCTGGTGCAGAAACAGCGGCGGGATACCCGAAAGCCCCTGCGCCTTCTCGCGCGCCTCCATCAGCATATCCTCCGAGCCGTCGACCGAGATCAGCTCGTAGCCGCGCTCGGTCAAAAGGCAGGTCATCGTACCCGTGCCGCAGGCAAGATCGAGCACGGTGCGCACCTCGCGCTTTGCCCGGTGCATCAGCCGCTCGACAAAATCCGCGCGACGCGTATACTCCGCGTCGCGCATCAATTCGTCGTAGCTTTGCGCCAGATGCTCATAGCTTGCCATGGTTCATCCGTTCAAACACGCAGTCGTAGCCGCCGTCGGAGTCGTTGAGCGAACGCGCCACGCGCGAGATCGTCGCGCTCGATGCGCCGGTGCGCTCCAATATCTCGTTATAGACCATGCCCTGCGTCAGCAGGCGCGCGACCTCAAAGCGCTGCTCCATCGCGCGCAGCTCCGTCTGCGTACAGACGTCGCGGAAGAAGCTGTAGCACTCCTCCTCGGTCTTGAGCAGCATGATCGCCTTATAAAAATCGTCGTTCTTTGCTTTTTTGCCGATCCGGCTTCCCGGTGCCGCCATGATTACGCCTCCCACTTGATAGTATTTAGCAGTTTAGCACAATGAAGAATAAAAGTAAAGAGGAAAAATTCCGGCGCGGGCGAAAAATCGGCAAAAAGCGGTACGGAACCTCCTTCGTTTCGTCAAAACGGTCATTTTCCCTATGATCCCGCGTCGGCGGCAACCTCGTTCGGCGCAGACGAAACGCCCTCCACCGCGCCGTCCGACACGGACGCCTCCAGATGCTCCGTGCCCTCGCCGATCGTCTGGGCCGCCTCCTGCGCCGCTTGTGCCGCCTGCTCCTCCTCGTCCTCCAGCACGCTGTCCTCGTCCTTATGCTCCTCCGCCATGGCCGCCATCATCTTCGCCGCCATATACATCTCCTGCGAGAATTGCATCAGGAACTTCTCGTCCTGCGCTGGGACGCGCCCGCCCTTGGAAATGCGTCGCGCGATCTCCATCGCCTTTGCCATGGTCTCGCCCTCGCGTTTCGCCATTTCTGTTTCCTGCTTCGCGGCGCGCGCGTTCGCCTCCGCCGTCTGCCGCGCCATAATCCCCTCGTCGCGCGTCTTGATCTCCTCGTAGGCGCCGCGCATCTGCGCCGCCATGTCGCCGCTGACGGCGAAGCGGCTGCCGTTTATTTCGATAAAACCATGCTTTTCAGCGTTCACCACGTCCTGATACGTCACCTCGAAGCGGTCGCGCCGCGAGGCCGCGGCGCGCGGCTCCGCCTTCGGCCTCGCCGCCTTCTGCGCTTGCGCCGCCGCGTTCTTCAAAAATGCGTTTGCGCCCGACATTCTGCTTACGTTCATGCTCTTTTCCTCCTTAGCGCGCCTTGGGAAAGACTACCCCTATTCCTTCGTTTCTTTTATCGGCCGCGCCGCCGAAAAAATAAGCGGCGCACCCCTGTCTCGTCCGTTCCATAGACTGTATCGAGAAAACGGAGGGATCGCATGGAGCATCAGGAACCGCGTCTCGGCGAGGCGCTCACGGAAGAAAAGACGTGGGAGGCGGACGGCGTCGCCGTGCTGCATGCCTCTGTCGCACTGCCGCAGCTTGCGGGCGAGGGCGGCGCTGTCCGGCGCTTCAACCGGTACTATCGGCGTTTTTGCCGCGCCTATCTTACATACTGCGAGCGCGTGCTGCTGCCGGAGGCGGCGGATTCCTGCCGCGCCGCCGTCGCCGTCTCCGCGCCGTGGAGCGCCGCGCGGGCGGATCTGCGCTTCCGCGCCGCGCAAAACGCGAAAGATATTCTCAGCGTCGTGTGCGACGCGCGGGAGACGATCTGCGGCCTGCCGCCGTTCCTCATCCGGCGCAGCGAGGTATGGGACCTGTCCGCTGGCCTGCCGATGCCGCTGGAGGAGTTCTTTCCGCCGCACACGCGCTGCCGCCGGACGCTGCTGCGCTTCGCGCGGGAGGAAACGCTGCGCCGCATCGAACGCGGGGAGAACTGGCGGGAAAACTGGCGGAGCATGCTGCGCCGCGCGTTCAACGCGCGGAATTTCTATCTCACGGACGGCGGATTGACTTTTTTCTATCCGCTCGGCGCGATCGCGCCCGCGCGCTCGGGGATCGTTTCCTTCACCATGCCCTACGACTCAGAGCGCGGTCCGTTCCCACCGCCGGACGCGTAAAAAGCGGACGCGCGGCGCGCATATATCGCCGTGCGTCCGTTTTTTGTTCGCCTTTCGCGTCAGTTGTCCTGCGCCATGCGCGTCATCTTGAACGAGATCACCTCGCTGTGCTTGTTCACAAAATCGTTGATCATATCGCCGCGGATCTCGTCCTTGAGCTTC
>CAMVGI010000272.1 GCA_947166955.1 uncultured Clostridia bacterium
ATCGGCGGCACGGGCAAGGGCCACCTTGTCCGCGAGCTGGACGCGCTCGGCGGCGAGATGGCAAAGGCGGCGGACAAGGCGTGCATCCAATACCGTCTTTTGAACCGCGGGAAAGGCCCCGCGGTGTGGTCGCTGCGCGCGCAGGCGGACCGCCGGCGCTATCAGGAGGTCATGAAGCAGACGCTCGAAAAGCAGGAAAACCTGCTCGTGCGTCAGGCGGAGGTCGTCGCCGTGCGCGCGGAGGGCGGCGCGGTCCAAAGCGTCGTCACCGCGACCGGCGGCGTCTACGCGGTCAAAGCGGTCGTGCTCTCGACGGGGACGTATCTCGCGGGACGCACCATCGTCGGCGAGTGTATTCAGTCGAGCGGCCCCGACGGGATGCACGCCGCGCTCCCGCTCGCGGACTCCCTGCGCGCGCTCGGGCTTCCCCTGCGCCGCTTCAAGACCGGCACGCCGCCGCGCATCAACGCCCGCAGCGTCGATTTTTCGAAAATGGAGCGTCAGGAGGGCGACGCGCTGCCCCTCCCCTTCTCGTTCACGACCGCCGAGGTCCCGCGCAACGAGGCGGTTTGCTGGCTCACCTACACGAGCGCCGAAACGCACCGCATCATCCGCGAAAACCTGGACCGCAGCCCCATCTACTCCGGCGTCATCGAGGGCGTCGGCCCGCGCTACTGCCCGTCCATCGAGACGAAGATCGTGCGCTTTCCCGACAAATCCCGCCACCAGCTCTTCATCGAGCCGATGGGGCTCCATACCGAGGAGCTGTACGTGCAGGGTTTTTCGTCGTCGATGCCGGAGGAGGTGCAGCTGCGGATGCTCCACAGCGTCCCCGGTCTGGAGCACGCCGAGATGACGCGCGCCGCCTACGCCATCGAATACGACTGCGTCGACCCCACGGCGCTTCTGCCGACGCTGGAAACCAAGGCGGTGCGCGGGCTGTACGGCGCGGGGCAGTTCAACGGCTCGTCCGGCTATGAGGAGGCGGCGGCGCAGGGCTTCGTCGCGGGCGTGAACGCCGCGCTGAAGCTCAAGGGCGAGGAACCGCTCATTCTCGGCCGCGAGCAGAGCTACATCGGCACGCTGATCGACGACCTCGTGACCAAGGGCACGAACGAACCGTACCGCATGATGACCTCCCGCAGCGAATACCGGCTCGTGCTGCGGCAGGACAACGCCGACGAGCGCCTTTGCGCGATCGGCAACCGCATCGGGCTGGTGTCGGACGAACGGCTCGCGCAGGTCGAGGCGAAATACGCCGCCGTCGAGGCGGAGATCAAACGTCTGGAGCATACGGGGCTGCCCGCGTCGGACGCGCTCAACGCCCTGCTCGCGGAGCGCGGCACCGCCGAGGTGCACGACGGCGCGACGCTCCTCTCGCTCCTGCGCCGCCCGCAGCTTTCTTACGACGACCTGCGCGCGTTCGACGCCGGCTGCGCCGCGTTTCCCGCCGCGCTCGCCGAGAGCGTGGAGATCGCGGTCAAGTACGAGGGCTATATCCGCCGCCAAAAGGCGGAGGTCGCGGAGTTTTCCCGTCTGGAGCGCAAAACGCTGCCGGAGGAGATCGACTACGCCGCCATCGACGGCCTTCGTTTGGAGGCGCGCGAGAAGCTCGCGGCGATCCGCCCGCGTTCGCTCGGGCAGGCAAGCCGCATCTCCGGCGTCAGCCCCGCCGACGTCGCGGCGCTGATGATCTATCTGGAGAAATAACGGAAAAGCCACGTGAAAAGAGACGGCGTCGCCGTCTCTTTTTCCATATCTTGTGGCGGGCTTGCAATCACTGTGCAACATGGTGTAAACACGGTGGAAGCGTTCACAAATCGTTTACACAGGAAGGTATTGACATCGGCAGAGGCGAGTGCTACACTGCGTTTAGCACTCATGGGAAAAGAGTGCTAAAAGGGATGACGGCGATGGAATTGAGCGAACGCAAAAAGCAAATACTGAAAGCGGTCGTCGAGCATTACATTGATTCCGCCGAGCCGGTGGGGTCGAAGACGATCTCGCAGGAGCTGGGCGTTTCCTCCGCCACCATCCGCAACGAATTCGCGGAGCTGTGCGACCTCGGTTTCCTTGAGCAGCCGCACACGTCCGCCGGACGCGTCCCCTCCCCCGCGGGCTACCGGCTCTACGTCAACGAGTTGATGGAGCACCGCAGCGTCACGCCGCAGGAGGCGGAGGGCATCGACGAAACGCTGCGCGACAAGCTCGCCGGCATGGGCGGCGCGATGACGAACGCGGGACAGCTGGTTTCGTCCATCGTCAACTACCCCGCCTACTCCGTCACGAACGGCAACACGGGGCTGACGGTGGAGCGCTTCGAGCTGGTGCCCGTGGACGATATGAGCTTCATCACCGTGGTGATGACGAGCGACCGCAACGTCAAAAGCCAATTGCAGCGCTCGGCGCTTTCGTTCGACGCGACCAGCCTCGCCGACCTCAAGAACCTTTTGAACACCCACTTCGCCGGCAAGAGCCGCGCGGAGATGAGCGCGCACCTGATGAGCGTGAGCGACCAGCTCTCCCCCGAGCTGTTCCTCGTGTGCTCCAAGACGGTCGAATACGCCGCCGGCATTCTGGACGAAGCCTCGAAGCGCGACGTGGAGACCACGGGCGCGAGCCGCATCCTCAAGATGCCGGAGTACCGCGACGTGGACCGCGCGCACGAGTTGATGACCTTCCTTGTGGACAACAAGGAAAACCTCCCCGTCCCCGACGACGGCGCGCCGCTCAAAATCCTGATCGGACCGGAGAACGTCAACGAGGCGCTGCGCGACACGAGCGTCGTGGTCGCGAGCTACGACATCGGCGACGGGATGCGCGGGCTGGTCGGCGTGGTCGGCCCGACGCGCATGGATTACGCCACCGTCACGGCGCGGCTTTCCTACTTCGCCGAGAGCCTGACGAAGATGTTCGGCAAGGGTCTGCCGGGCGCCGTGGACGCCGCGGATAGCGAAGAGCACAAATAAAGGAGTCGAGATACATGTCCAAGCAGGAAGAAGAGAAGAACGAGCGGGCGCCGGAGGAGGTCGTGGAGGAAACGGCCGCTCCGGCAGAGGACGAAAGCCCGCAGGAGGTCACCGAGGAGGTCTTCACCGTCACGCGCGAGCAGATGGAGAAGATGGAGACCCTCGCCAAAGAGGTTTCGGAGCAGAAGGACAAATACCTGCGCCTGGCCGCGGAGTACGACAACTACCGCAAGCGCACCGCAAAGGAGAAGGAAAACCTCTACGCCGACGCGAAGATC
>CAMVGI010000273.1 GCA_947166955.1 uncultured Clostridia bacterium
TCGCGGGGCAGCTCAAAGCGCTCGAGCTTGAGCTTTTCCTTGCAGATCTTGCGCATCTCGTCCTCGATCTTGTCCATGATCTCGGGCGTGAACGCGAACGGCGAGTCCATGTCGTAATAGAAGCCCGTGTCGATGCTCGGCCCGATGGCGAGCTTGACCTCGGGATACAGGCGCTTGACCGCCTGCGCCAGCACGTGCGAGCAGGTGTGCCAATAGGTCTTGCGGTACGCGGGATTTTCCCAGCTGAATTCAAAGTTTTCTTCCGCCATGATGATGTTCTCCTTTTCGTTTTTTGGGGCGGGGATATAAAGAAATCCCACCCCTGAGGTGATTTCAGGGGTGGGATACGATAACGTATTCCACGGTTCCACCCTGCTTGCTCGTTAAGAGCCGCTCGTGTCCTCTGTAACGGGAGGTCCCGTCCCGCTTGTTTCGCGGGCCGCTCGGGAGTGGTACGGCCGGTATTTCCGCAGGACGCTCGCACCGAACGCGTCCCTCTCTGCGCGGCTTTCGCGGTTTCTTCTCCGTCGTCGCATTTGATAACGGGAGTGTACACCCAAGCGCGGCGATTGTCAAGCGGCAAAATAAGTGAAAAAGAGCGTCCGCGGCTGCGGACGCCCTCTTTTTACCACGTGTGATAGCGCGCGTTCTCGCCGTCGAGCAGATAACCGTCGCTGTCGTGCACGCGACCGTTTTCCAGCATGAGCTGGTAGCGCCCGCTGTCCGCGTTCGCCGCGCCGTCGGCGTTGGACACGCTGCCCGTGCGGTTATCCCACGTATAGCCGCCGTTGTTGCGCGGCGTGTAAGCGTAGCGGTAATCGTCCGCCGCGCGATTCATCGCGCCCGCCACGGCGCCGGTGGACGCAACAGTCTCCGACGGACGCGCCGCGTAGTCGTTCACGTCCGTCATATCCGCGCCGCAGGCCGCGAGCGTAAGCGCAAGCGCCGCCGCCGTGAAAATCGCAAGGGTCCTTTTCATCGTGAAATGCTCCTTACTCCTATTTGCAATACCCGACGCTTAGTATGCGGCGAAAACGCGGAAAATTGCGCGCAAAAAAATGGCGGGAACGTCAATTCCCGCCATTTTTTGAAAATTGCCTTATTTCGCAGCCTTCGCGGCCTTGAACGCCTCGGTGAGCATCGGGGTGACCTTGAACAGGTCGCCGCAGATGCCGTAGTCCGCGATCTCAAAGATCGGCGCGTTCTCGTTCTTGTTGACCGCGATGATGCACTCGCTCTCGCTCATGCCGGCCTTGTGCTGGATGGAGCCGGAGATGCCCAGCGCGATGTAGACCTTCGGATGGACGGTCTTGCCGGTCTGGCCGACCTGATGGTCCGCCGTGAGCCAGCCGCTGTCGATGGCGACACGGCTGCCGCCGACGACGCCGCCGAGTACCTCGGCAAGCTGCTCCGCGAGCTTGATGCCGCCCTCGACGTCCTTGCTGATGCCGCGGCCGACGGAAACAATGTAGTCCGCGCCGATCAGGTCGACGAGTTTCTTCGCCGCCTTGACGACCTCGACGACCTCGGTCTGGACGTCGTCCGCCGTGAGCTTGACGTCATACTTGGTGAGCGTCACCGCGTCCGCCTTCGCCTGGTCGAACGGGTTCTTCTTCATAACGCCCGGACGCACCGTCGCCATCGCGGGACGGAAGCGCGGGCAGACGATGGAGGCCATCAGGTTGCCGCCGAACGCCGGACGGGTCATCTTCAGGCCGCGGGTAACGTCATGCTCCTCCATCTTCTCGGTCTCGTTGTTCTTGAGCATGATCTTGCCGAGCTTTTCGATGCGGTCCTCGGGCAGCGTGGACGCCTTGCGCAGGAAGTCCTTGTACGCGGGCATATCGACATCGAGGTGCGTGCAGTCGGCGCACAGGCCGGTGTGCAGGCGCGCAGCGCAGCGGGGGCCGAGGTCGCGGCCGATGTTGGTCGCGGCGATCAGGAACGCCTCGGGCTTGAACTCGGAAACGGCGTCGCAGATGACCTTCGCATACGCGTCGGTCGTGTAGGTCTTGAGCAGCGGATGGTCGCAGACGATGACCTCGTCCGCGCCGTAGCCGCCGAGTTCCTTGGCGATGCCCTCGATGTTGTCGCCGAGCAGCAGGCCGCAGAGCTTAACGCCCAGCTCGTCCGCGAGCTTGCGGCCCTCGGAGATCAGCTCGAAGCTGGTGGGCATCATCTTGCCCTCGCGCTGCTCGCAGAAGACCCAAACGTTTTTAAACTCCGCAATCTTGGAGCTGTCAAAATCCTTGTTGGCAAGTTCGATCTTTTTACGCATTTTTCTCGCTCCCCTTTCCTTAAATGATGTGTTTCTCGGCAAGAATACCGGCGAGCGTTTCGCAGGTCTTCATGTCGTTGCCCTCGAGCATCTTGCCCGGTTCCTTCTGCGGGGGCGTGAAGGAGGTGAGGATGTTCGTCGGGGAGCCGCTCAGGCCGATTGTGGACTTGTCGATGAGGGGATTGTCCTTGAGGGCGTTGTAGTCAAGAACGTGCATGGGCTTGGAATAGGTCTCGAAAATGCCGGAAACGGTCATGTAACGCGGGGTGTTGAGTTCCTTGATGCAGGTGACCATGCAGGGGGTCTTCTCCTTGATCATCATGTAGCCGTCTTCGAGGACGCGCTTGACGGTCAGGGTGTCGCCGTCCTTATGGATCTCGGCGGCGTAGGTGATCTGCGGGAGGTGCAGCTTCTCAGCGATCTGCGGGCCGACCTGCGCGGTATCGCCGTCGATGGCCTGACGGCCGCAGAAGATGACGTCGTCATCGTCGATGCCGATGGTGTCGAGACCCGCGGCGATGATCTGGGACGTTGCGTACGTATCGGAACCGCCGAACTCGCGGCCGGAGATGAGGTAGCTTTCGTCGCAGCCCATCGCCATCAGCTCGCGCAGCATGCCCTCTGCCGGCGGCGGGCCCATCGTGACGGCGACGACCTTGCAGCCGGTCTCGTCCTTGAGCTTGAGCGCGGCCTCGACGGCGTTCATGTCGTCGGGGTTGATGATGGTCTGCATGAGCGCGCGGTTGAGGGTGCCGTCCGGATTCACGGCGAGTCTGCCGGAGGTATCGGGGACCTGCTTGACGCAAACAAGAATCTTCATCGTTTCTTACCTCCCTATCTTAGTTCACACCGAGGTACTTGGCGATGACCATGCGCTGGACCTCGCTGGTGCCCTCGTAGATCTCCGTGATCTTCGCGTCGCGCATCATGCGCTCGACGGGATACTCACGGGTGTAGCCGTA
>CAMVGI010000274.1 GCA_947166955.1 uncultured Clostridia bacterium
TCTCATCGAGGAGGAGCAGTGCGTCTACACGCTCACGCACAACGGCTACATCAAGCGCACGAGCGCCGACGAGTACAACGCGCAAAAGCGCGGCGGCAAGGGCGTGCGCGGCATGACCACGCGCGAGGAGGACTACGTCGAGGCGGTGTTCACCGCGTCCACGCACGATTACATCCTCTTCTTCACGAACAAGGGCCGCGTCCACCGCAAGAAGGGCTATCTCATTCCCGAGGCGGGGCGCGCCGCGAAGGGCACGAGCATCGTCAACGTGCTCCCGCTGGACGAGGACGAGCACGTCACCGCGGGCATCAGCGTCAAGACGCTCGACGTGGACGACCAGTACCTGTTCTTCGTTACGAAAAACGGCACGGTCAAGCGCATCCCGCTGCGTTCGATCAACACGCGCATGAAGGCGGGCATCCGCGCCATCACGCTCGAACAAGGCGACGAGCTGATCGAGGTGCGGCTCACGGACGGACATCAGAACATCATCCTCATGACGCACGACGGCATGAGCATCTGCTTCGACGAGAACGACGTGCGCGTTATGGGACGCGACGCGGTCGGCGTGCGCGGCATCCGCCTGCGCGATACGGACTACGTCGTCGGCGCGGCGCGCGCGCATGAGGGCAAGACCGTGCTCGCCATCACCGAAAACGGCTACGGCAAGCGCACGCCGGTGGAGGAATATCTGCGCGGCGACGAGCCGCAAAGCCGCGGCGGCAAGGGTCTGCGCGGCTACAACGTCACGGACAAGACCGGCGAGATCGTGGCGATCAAGGTCGTCGACGGCGACGAGGACGTGCTCATGGTCAGCGACGACGGCAGCGTCATTCGCACCGCGGTGAGCGACATCAACGTCTACAGCCGCACGGCGCAGGGCGTGCGTGTGATGCGCCTCGCGGAGGGCGTGAAGGTCATCTCCATCGCCCGCGCGGAGAAAGAGGAGGACGAGGGCGACGCGGAGGAAGCGCCGCAGGAATAAGCCATGAACGACGAACTGACGAAGGTAGACATTGAAAAGATGAAGGCGGAGCTGGAGGACAGGCGCCTCAACATCCGCCCGAAGATCATGGAGGACGTCAAGACCGCGCGCGCGCACGGCGACCTCAGCGAAAACTACGAGTACAAGGCGGCGAAGGAGGCGCAGCGCCGCAACGACAGCCGTATGCGCTATCTGGAGAAGATGATCGCGACGGCGAAGGTCATCGACGCGCCGAAGACCGCCGCGGACACCGTGGGGCTGTTCAGCAAGGTGACGATGTTCAACGAAAAGCTCCAAAAGGAGCAGACCATCCGCATCGTCACCACGCTGCGTCAGGACGCGCTGCGGGGCCTTATCAGCAAGGAATCCCCCTTCGCGCGGGCGCTGATGGGCCGCAAGGCGGGCGAGCGTGTGGAGATACAGGTCAGTCCCGAGATGAAGTACACGGTCGAGATACGCGCCGTCGAGCAGGGCGAGGACGACGCGAGCCTCGCCATCAGCAGCTTTTGAGGGCGTTTTTTGGGAAAGGAGGCGTGCGATGGGCGTGGATTCGGAAGGCTTGGTGAACGCATTTCGCGTTTTTGTGATTTTGATCATCGTGATCGGAACGCTTGCGAAGAGGGCGGGAAAGAAAACCGACACGGAGAAAAAGAAAGCCGCCGAACGGCTCGCGGAGGCGGCGTCCCCGCTCACGCCCGGCAATCAGACGCGCCGCGGCGCGCGCCGCATGGAGGCCGCGCAGGCGGAGCTTTGGCGGCAGGCGAAGGCGCAGCAGGACGACGCGGAGCAGGTGCACTCCGTCCACATGGACTCCTGCGAGAGCCGGCTGGACAGCCTGCGGGTTTTGTATGAGGCGGGCATTCTCGACCGCGAGGAGTACGCGATGCGCGTCGCGCGCGTGAAGAAAACGCACAACGGATAAAGTCAAAAAAGAGGCGTAGCCTCTTTTTTGACAGGATTTGCGAGGTTCTATGAAAACAGTAACCATCTACACCGACGGCGGATATTGCTTCGCAAATCCGGATAATGTCCTTTCGCTCGCCGCTGGCGCGGCAACCGCGAAAGATGACGGCAAGCGCCGTCGGACGGGAGAAGCATGAAAACAGTTACCATTTATACCGACGGCGGATATTGCTTCGCAAATCCGGATAATGTCCTTTCGCTCGCCGCTGGCGCGGCAACCGCGAAAGATGACGGCAAGCGCCGTCGGACGGGAGAAGCATGAAAACAGTTACCATTTATACCGACGGCGCTTGCAGCGGCAATCCCGGACCGGGCGGCTGGGGCGCGGTGCTCAAGTACGGCGCGCATGAGATGGAGCTTTCCGGCGGCGCGGCGGAGACCACGAACAACCGCATGGAACTCACCGGCGTCATCGAGGCGCTGCGGAAGCTCAAGGAACCGTGCGTCGTGGAGTTGTGGTCGGATTCGAAGTACGTCATCGACGCGCTCTCGAAGGGCTGGGTCTACGGCTGGCGGAAAAAGGGCTGGATCAAGAGCGACAAAAAGCCCGCGCTCAACGTCGACCTCTGGGAGCAGCTGCTGCCGCTCGTGGAAAAGCACGACGTGCGCTACCACTGGGTCAAGGGCCACGCGGAGAACGAGTACAACAACCGCTGCGACGCGCTGGCGGTCGCGGAGAGCCAAAAGTATAAATGACGCAAGAAACCCCGCCGAAAGGCGGGGTTTCTTGCTGTGTGTTGTGTGTATTTTAGGAGGGAGAAAATCACATCGGGGTGTTGCCCCTTTGCAAGTATACAATACCCCATATTTGTGGCGGAATCTTGAAGCCCCTGTAAACAAATTGTGAACGCTCCCCGCCGCATATTCCATTGTTACATCCGGAAATCCTTGCCCTTGCCGAAGATGAACACCGCTTCGGGATTCTCCTCCGCGCTCTCGGCGCAGGCGGAGAAGAGCTTGGGCAGACGCACCATGTCGGTCGCGTCGTAGTTCACATACAGCCATTTGTCCGCTACGAGCAGATTCTGGCACACGCCGTTTCCGCCCGTTCCGCCGAGCACGGCGCGGCTGCCGAAGCGGTCGTAACGGTCCAGTTCCTCGCTGTCCACCACGGAAATGTAGGCGCTGCCGTCGAAAAAGTAGCTCTTCGAGGGCTTGGGGATGCGCCAGATCGCGGGCTGGCGGTCGGTCTTATAGGTGAGGATGCGGTATTCGACAAGTTCCTCGATCTTGCGCACCGCGAGCGCGCCGTCCGGCGCCCCGTAGCGCTCGCGCTCGCCCTGCGAG
>CAMVGI010000275.1 GCA_947166955.1 uncultured Clostridia bacterium
GAGCAGCGGCGCGTTCTCGCCCGAAAACCTTCAGCGCTACGGCTTTGAAGCGCTCGTCAGCGAGATCCGCCGCACCGTCCGCAGCGAACTGGAAAAGGAACTCGGTCATCCCGCCGAGGCGGCGCGGCCCGCCGTTACCGCTCCTGTTTCCGCTCCTGTTACCGCTCCTGCTCTCGCGGAGGACGACTGGTTCTCCTCCTCGGCGTCGAAGCCGGCGGGCGCCGCGCTTTCGGAGGACGATTGGTTTTCCGCGCCCGCGCAGACGCCGGAGCCGGAGCCCGTGGGCGCGCAGAGCGTCGCGTCGCTGGATTCCTGGTTCGACGAGACGCCCGTGAAGACCGGCGCGTCCCTCAATGCCGACGATTGGATGGTTCCGAGCGAACCGGCAGCCACGGACGACTTCTTCACGGAACCGCTTTCGCGTTCCGAGCCGGAGTCGGAGGCGAAACCCGAAAACGACTTCTGGAGCAGCTTCGCCTCGTTCTCCGAGTCGAAGCAGGAACCGGCCCCCGAAAAAGCGGAAGCAGAGGCGGAGCCTGTCGCGGCCGCTTCGGAAGCGGGCGAAACACCTGCGGAGCCTGCGGCGCCCGCCGAGCCGGAGGAGCTTGTGTACGAGATCACGCTCGAACAGCTCATGGCGATGACGGATTGAGCAAAAGCAGAAAGAAAACGCAGCGCACGGCGAACTTCGCCGTGCGCTGCGTTTTTATGTCTTTACGGAACCGCCGACGCGTCTGATCAGGCGCATCAACGCCGTCTGTTTTGCCTTCAGCGCCCCCTTGGGGCAAAACTCCTGACAGCAGAAGCAGTGGATGCAGGCGGAGCGGTCGATCTTCGGCCTGCCGCGCGTCATCGTGATCGCCTTCGCGGGGCAGGTCTTCGCGCACTTGCCGCAGCCGACGCACACGGACGGCTCCAGCCCCGGATAGGGCGTCAGGATGCGGGCCGCGACGAAATCCGCGATTTTCCCGAATACCCCGTCGCCCAAAACGTGGAAGAAAACGCTGGATTGCGCGGGCACGGTTTTAAAATCCGGTACGGTAAAACGCGCAGCTTCACCGAAAACGCGGATCGTTCCCGCGTCCGCGGGCGCGAGGCCACGCTTCTGCGCCGCCGCGATCGTGGGGACGGAACTCGGCGCAAGTCCGATCAGTCCGGCGGCGACCGTATCGAGCAGATGCCCGTTCTGCGCGGCGAGCAGGCAGCCGATGTGCCGCGGCGTCCCCTGCGTCGGCCCGTTTCCCTCCATGCCGATCACGGCGTCGCAGATGCAAAGCCGCGGCTTCGTGTATTCGTACAGGTCGACCAGCACGTCGGCGAAGTCCTCCGCGCGCGGGTATTTGTAGTGGAACTCCGGTTTTGCCGTGCCGGGGATGGAGCCGAAAAAGTTCTTGACCGCGCAGGTCATCCCCATCATGCTGTGGGTCTTGAGCTTGCACAGGTCGATCACCGCGTCCGCCTTGGCAAGATACGCGGTATAGGGAAACTGCTTCGCCTTGGCGGCGTCCGGATCATCCACCTCGGCAACGGAAAAGTCATCGTTGAGCTTCGCGCCGAATTTCTCCGCGCGCCGCATACCGCATACGTCGTACACTGCGCGCAGATAGGCCGCGGAGTATACGCCGCCGGGGCTGTCCCCGATCACGACCTCCGCGCCGCGCTCGCGCAGGAGGCGCACCAGCGCGCAGACCACCGCCGGATGGACGGTCGCCGCGGCGTCCGGCTTCAGCGCCGTGACCAGATTGACCTTCAGCGCGATCTTCATGCCGTCCGTCACAAATCCCAGCCCGCCGACCTGCTCCAGCGCGTCGCGCAGCGCCGCCTCCACGGTTTCGTCGTCGTAATCCCCGCACGGGACCAACGCAACGTCATAAATCATATATTAGGCAGTTCTTTCATTTCCTTCGTCGGAATCCCGCGCCGAACCCTCAGTTGAACGTATTCTCCCATCTCTGCGTCTCAAAGAACTTCTCCACCGAGGCAAGGATGCTCTCCTGCGGCATGGATTTGAGCAGATAGCCCTCGGGCTTGAGCTGCATGACCTTCACCACGCTCTCACGGTCGTTTCTGCCCGTGAGGAAAATGACCGGGATCTTCGCCGACTTCGGCTCGCTGCGGATCATCTCCAGCACCTGCGGCCCCGGCGTGATCGGCATATCGTAGTCGAGCAGGATAAGGTCGGGCTGGTTCGTGGCCAGATAGCTGATCGCCTGCATACCCGATTTTGTGGCGGTGATCTTGTATTTCGAGCTGAGCCATTTCTGCATGGCCGACAAAAACAGCGTGTCGTCGTCCACAAGCAGGATGTGCTTCGCCTGCTTGTGTGTTTCTCCGGAGCGGATCAGCGAATGGAGCGCAGCAGCGATATTCTTGACGTCAACGGGACGGGGAAACGCGCGGGAGATCATGCTTTCCGGAATGATCTCCTTGATCTCCGTAATCTCTTTCTCGTGTCCCATGACGCACAGCGGTTTATCTTCGCTGAAGCAGGCGTCCTTGAGATAGACCAGCATTTCCGGAGACTCGAAAACGAAATCGCCGGCAAAGATCATGATTGCGCCCGAGCCGGCGATTTCCGGCATGATTTTGTCAACATCCGGCTCGACCTGTATGGTTTCGATCTCCATTTCCTTGAGAAGATTTTTCAGCGTGTTTGCCATCAGCGCGTTGCCGTGGTTGATCAGAAGTACCCTTCCCGCCATGTTTGTTTCCCTCCTATTGCAGTAATTCGTTTACTTGTTCCCATTCAAAGGCGCTGATCGCGCGCCTGGTCTTCTCCACGCGCTCGCGTTCTTCCTTCGGAAGACGGTAGCCCGCGAGGAAATCGAAAACGTACGCCGCGCTCTGCGCGTCCATGCTCGCGGCAAAGCTCCGCAGCTCCTCGTACGCCTCTTGCAGCTCCTCGTCGGAGATGAGCGGCAGCGATTCGTCCTCCGCCGTCTCTTCCGTGCCGCACAGCGGCGCAAGCGATGCGCACGTTTTCCGGATGCGCGCGAGCAGGTCGTCTATCTCCGCGCCGACCGCGTCCGCGTCGCCCGCCTTGCCCGCAAGCTCCAGCTTCTCCGCCAGCGCGCCGATGCCCTCTGCGCCGATGGAGCGCGACAGGCTCTTGATCGCGTGTACCTTGACCGTCGTGTTTGCAAGGTCGCCCGCACGCCACAGGTTTTCGATCTCGTCCGCCGAGGCGGGCGCGTTATCGCCGTAGATCTTCAGCGTTTCGAGATA